>NZ_JACCSO010000259.1 GCF_013812955.1 Nannocystis sp.
GCCCAGAACATCGTGAAGTGCGGGTCGGCCATCTTGCTCGACGACGGGAGATTGAGCCAGATCTGGAACAGCTCGAGCGGGTTCTCGCGGTCCGCGTCGAGCAGCGGGAACATCTCCGAATGCACGATGCCCGCGCCGGCCGTCAACCACTGGGTGTCGCCGGCGCCGAACCGCGCGGTGGCCCCCAGCGAGTCGCTGTGGTCGATCAGACCCTTGCGCACGATCGTCACCGTCTCGAAGCCGCGGTGCGGATGCTGCGGGAAGCCCGGCACCACGTCGCCGTGGTACATGCGCCAGCCGTCCTGGCCCTCGAAGTCCTGGCCGATGCTGCGCCCCGCCAGCGACGTCGCCGGCCCCAGGCGCTCGTTGCCCGCCGGGTACGCGTCGTCGTGGTGCACACAAAACAGGAACGGATCCGCGGTCTCCCACACGAAGGCCAGCGGCCGCACGCTCAGGACAGTGTCGTCGGTCATGGGAGGACCAGTATGGACCCCCCGCGCGGTCAGGAAAGGCCCACCGCCGGGAACGCACTGTTGCACCGGCGCAGCCCTACCCCGTTGCGGTCCGCCTGTGGAAACCCACGACCACCAGCGTCGCCTCGCCCGCGATCGTGAGCGGGGCGTCCGCCCCGGCCGGGAGCAGGAAGCTGTCGCCCGCGCCCACGCCCGCGGCCGCTCCAGCGAGCACATGCACCAGCCAGCTGCGCCTCGGGCTGCGGGTCAAGGTCAGCGGCTCGCCCGGGCGGTGCAGCGCGAGGGAATGCGTATATGAGCCCCGGCGGGTCATCACATTGAAGTCGCGGGTCGGCCCGCCGAGCAGGCGGGCGTGGACCCGCGCCTCGCCGGGGAAGGCCAGCGCCTCGGCGAGCGGCCGCAGGAGCGCAGACGCCCCGTCCTCGAAGGTCAAGACCATGCCCTCGCCGGCGAGCACCAGCAGGCTGCGGTCGACGTCCGGGAACGCCGAGAATGCGGCGTCGGCTTCGACCTCGGCGATGCTGACGCGCCAGACGAAGCCGCCGTCGTCCGCGGGCGTTTGGGCGATCTCGGTGGTCCAGCCGGCGCCGTTCTTCCAGCGCATGCGCTGATAGTCGGCCTGCCGAAGTCGCACGATCTCGGGCGCGTCATGCATGCGAGCCTCAATGTACCACGACCCCCGGGGTCCACACAGCGTGGATCGCCTGGTCGCGCCTGTGATAAATCCCGACGGTCTGATCGATGAGCGCAAGATGTTCGGCGGCGACCCCGGATCAGTCCGGCCCGGTGATCAGACGTCGTCGTGCAGGACGCACACGTTGTTGGTGCCGATGAACATCCCGCAGAACGGCGACAGCCCGGCGCACTGACGGTCCGTGCAGCAGCCCTGGATGACGACCTTGTCGCCGACACAGGGGAACTCCTGGTCGCACTCCGGCTCAATGCCGCACTGGATGCCCTGGCACTTCATACATGTCTCGAAGGACAGCTCGTCCGCGACCGTGACCAGCACCGCGCAGTCCTGTTCGCCGACGATGCCGTCGCATAACGCCGCGCCGGTCGTGCCGGTCGTCGTGGGGCCCGTGTCACCGGTCGTCGCTATTGTGCCGGTCGTGCCGGTCGTGCCGGTCGTGCCGGTCGTGCCGGTCGTGCCGGTCGTGCCGGTCATGCCGCCAGTCGTCGGCGTCGTGTCCGAGGACGTCCCGGAGCTTCCGGTGGTCTCGGAGGTCGAGGCGCCGCCGGAGGTCGCTGCGGTGTCGGTCGAATCACCGGGACCGGGCCCGCACGCGGTCGAGAGCAGGCATGAGGAGAGGATCGTCGCGCGAAGCGTCATGAGTCAGTCCTGACGGCGAGGATCGCACAGAACGCGCGGGCGCTGCCGCGACTCGCCAGGAGATCGATCACGCGCAGCTCGCCGCCGCAGCGAAGGCTTCACGCCTGGGCGATGAACGGGAAGCGGCGGGTCACGACCGGCGCGGCCTGAAGGATCGACTCGATTCGCATGGTGGTCTCGCGTCCGTATGCACCCCGGCCGCCTGAGTCCGGAGGCCCATCGTCATGGGCCGGCCACACTGCACAGGCGCGGCTCTGGCGGCGGCACGGGCTCCACCCGGGCCCCACGCTGGGTCGGGGCCGGCGAGAGTTGGTCCTCGATCGCCACGCTCCAGGTCAGGCCCTCGACCGGCGGTGGATCCGTCGTGCGATTGACGAAATATACGCGCTGCGTCATGCGCGTCAGGCCCCACCCGGCCGTCGGCCCAATCACCACATGCATGCGGCAGATCGGGGTCTCCAGGTCATCGGCCGGGCCCTCGAACAGGGCCAGGAACTGGTGCTGGTGGTTTCCGCCCGAGTCGCGGATCGTCGAGCGGTGCACGACCTCGCCGGGCACCACCCGGTCCCCGCAGCTGAGCCAGCTCTGCAGCGAGGTCGTGGGCGTGAGGCCATAGACCTCGATCACGAACCACCGATCGCGCAGCACGAACTGGAGCTCCTGCCCGCCCTGATACTCCCGCTCCTTCATGCCCCGGGCCGTCTGTGCATATTCGTGCACGTTCACGCGGCCGATGCGACCGCCCAGCACCTCCCGCGCCGCCGGTGCGCATCCGCAGCTCGTCACTCGCGCGGCCCTGTCCTCGCAGTATCTGAGCGTGAACAGCGAGCTCGCGCAGCCCCCCGCGGCCAGGCTCGACAGTGCCAGCATCGCCGCACACGCGGCAGCTCGGCTCGAGCGCAGGGGCCGTGACACACCGGGAATCATACCCCTCGACGCCGCCCCCGGAGCCTGGCCCGATGCGAGCGTACCGCATGACAATCCTGTCGCACGGCGCGACACTCCTGTCGTACCCAGGCCGCGCACGGGCCCCGGCGCGGGTCCCGGCGACTCTGGGCGCGCCCGCGAGGTGCGCGGGCCGGGCAGCGGCCTCGACCCCGTCGTCAATTCCGCAACCGCGCCGGCAGCCGGCTCAAGCTGCGGAAGAACCCCGGGGGCCCATTGCTCGGCCGGGCCAGCTCAGGTTGATCCCGTAATTGACATACTTGGCCGACGGGTCGCAGAAGTTGGAGTGCTGGACGCAAACGACGGGGTCGCTCACAGGGAGCGCTCGGCATGCTGCAGTTGCTGCTGTTGCTGCTGTTGCTGCTGTTGCGGCTGCGATTGCTGCCGTTGCTGCCATCGGCGCCGCCCGACCTGCGAGGATTCGTGTCTCCACATGACATTCTCCAGGACTCGCGCGAGGGTGTCGCGCAGAGACCGCGCCGCGTCGGCGAGGCATAGCGAGATGCTGCTATCACCGTGAATTCTGGCAGATACGAGCAAAGATCGGATATCGAAGACCGCATCGGCTCTACTGTCGTTTATAGACCCCAACACCTGCCGAGCGCGGCTGACCCGTGGCGTTGTTCCGCATTCGCGGTGTTCGCCGGGAGCGCTCGCCACTGACGAGCGACCGGGGCGTCCCGGCGCGAGGAGATATTACCATGCACACGATCTGCCCCCATTGTGGAGCCGACCTGCGGTCAGGCCGCGCCCCCGGAGCGTGCGAGCATTGCCGTGAATACACCAGCCGCGTCGCCACCGCCCGCGATGAGGGCTCGGGCCTCATCGACGTTCGTGCGATCTCGGGGATGCTCGGCGCGAGTCGCCCGACCCCGGTGGAGCAGCCCTTGCGGACCGGCGTCCTGGACGCCCTGAACGACTCGATGCCGCAGCCCATGCCGCGACCCCGCGCCCCCCGGCCCTCGCAGACCCAGCTCCATGTCCTCCTGGGCGTGCTCGTGTTCAGCGCGGTCGGGCTCGTCGGCGCGGTCGTGCACAGCGCCAGCGAGACCCCCCATGCGGCCATGAAGGTCGCCACCGCGGCGCCCATGCAGCGGAGCGCCGCGTTCGACGACGCGGACGCGGATGCGAGCCCCGAGGCGGTCGCGGTCGAGGACGAGGACGAGGACGAGATCGAGCTCCTGGACGATATCGTGCTCCTGGACGAGCCCGAAGCCGCCCAGCCCCCCGCCCGTAAGCGACGCGCCACCAGTCGGCAACGTCATCGGCCCGCCGCGCCCGCGCCCACGCCCGAGCGCGCCGCTGCTGCGTCCGTGGAGCCGGTGGCGGCCCCGGTGCCGGCCAAAAAGACCAACGAGCGCGAGTCGGTGGCCTGCCTGCTCAACCCGAGCGAATGCGCCACCCCGCAGCCGGCGAAGGTGGCCCCCGCACCGGCCCCGAAGGCCAACGCCAGCCTGCCCGCGAGGCTCGAGCTCGCCGACATCACCAGCGGCACCCGCGCGGCCAGGACCAGCGCGAC
>NZ_JACCSO010000308.1 GCF_013812955.1 Nannocystis sp.
GTCGCCGCGACCTCGTCGGCGCCGAGCGGAGCGCCGTGCGACGCGGAGCTGCCGGCCTTGTTCGGGCTGCCGGCGCCGATCGTCGTCTTGCAGCAGATCAGGCTCGGGCGCTCGCTCTCGGCGCGGGCCAGCGTCAATGCGTCGGCGACCGCGCTCGGATCGCTGCCGTCGATCTTCTGCACGTGCCAGCCGTACGCGGCGAAGCGACCGGCGACATCCTCGCTGAAAGACAGCTCGGTCCCGCCGTCGATCGTGATGTTGTTATCGTCGTAGAGAAACACTAGCTTGCCGAGCCCGAGGTGGCCCGCCAGGCTCGCGGCCTCCGAAGCGACGCCCTCCATCAGGTCGCCGTCGCTGCAGATGCCGTAGGTGAAGTGATCGACGATCGTGTGACCCGGACGGTTGTACGTGGAGGCCAGGAACCGCTCCGCCAGCGCGAAACCGACCGCCGCCGCGAATCCGGTGCCGAGCGGCCCCGTCGTCACCTCGACGCCGCTGGTGTGCCAATACTCCGGATGCCCCGGGGTCTTCGAGTCCCACTGGCGAAACCGCTTCAGCTCCGCCAGCGGCAGGTCGTGCCCGCTGAGGTGCAACAGCGCATACAGCAACATCGACCCGTGCCCGCAGCTGAGCACGAAGCGGTCGCGGTCGGGCCAATGCGGGCTCTTCGGGTCCTGGACCAGGAACTGGCCCCACAGCACGGCGCCCATCACCGCGGCGCCCATCGGCATGCCGGGGTGCCCGGAATTGGCCGCCTGTACGGCGTCCATCGCCAGCGTCTTGATCGTATCGACGATCTGCGAAAGCACGGGTGCGGAGATCACTCGCGAAGGAAGGGCGGCGCGGTCCGACATCGCGGCTCTTTAACACGAGCGCCGCGCTTATGGGTATGCCCGGGTCCGCCCAGCCGCATGCTCCCCGACGTGAGTTTGAGGCCGCGGCCCCATCAGCACTCGGTGCGTGGGGCCTACGGCCGCAAGCGAGCTCAGGCGCAGGTCCGCCGGAGCTCGGGCGCAAATCAAGCGGGCGTATAGCGGGTACCGCGAGCGCGGCCCGACCAGTGCACGCCGCCGGTCTCGATCAGCCGCGCCAGGGCGGTCCGGATCTGCAGCGGCGAGCCGCCGGCGACACCGGTCAGGTCCGAGGCCGAAGCCGGCTTCGTCATGCCCTTCAGGGCGGCCAGCACGGCCTCGTCGTAAGCAGCGCGACCCTCGGCCGTGCGGGTATCGACCTCGGCGCCGGCCGGCTTGCGCGCGCCGCCCTCGGCCTTGCGCGGGGCAACCTCGGCCTTGGCCGCCTTGCGCGAGGACGCCTCGGCAGCGGGGCCCGCGGCCCTGCGGCCCTCGCCCGAGCTCTTGCGGGCCGGGCTGGTATCACCGCTGCGAGGGGCTCGCTCGCCGATAAGGTCAGCGACGGTGATCTGGTTCAGTAGGTTCCCGAGCTGCCCTGTCGCCAGCTTGCCGAGGTCCTGCAGGCTCATCTGCGAATTGGCGCGGATCTGCTCGACCAGGACGTCTCTCTCGGCATTGGCGACAGCGTTACGGAAGGTAGTCTCGAATCTGGACATAAGAGGAATGTGCACAAAAGCAAATGCCGAGTCAATCCACTAATCCGCCAATTCGTGGTCGTCCGGACGATAAATCGATTGTGACACCCCCCGGAGCAGCCCGCCGATAACGATCGTCGAAAGGGGACCTCGGCGATCCACCGGGTGCGGGCGCCGACGCCGGGCGCGAAAATGCGAGAGGCGGCCATAAGCCGCCCCTCGCAAGTGTCGGGGCCCTGCGGCCCCCGCCTATCCGCTCAGTAGCGGTAGTGCTCGGGCTTGAACGGGCCCTGCGCGGGCACGCCGAGATACTGGGCCTGGCTGGCCGTAAGGGTCGTCAGGTGCACGCCGAGCTTCTCGAGGTGCAGGCGCGCGACCTCCTCGTCGAGGTGCTTGGGCAGCACGTAGACCTTGCCGCGCTCATAGCGGGAACCTTCGGTGTAGAGCGTGATCTGGGCCAGCACCTGGTTGGTGAAGCTGCTCGACATGACGAAGCTCGGATGGCCGGTGGCGCAACCGAGGTTCACCAGGCGGCCGCGGGCCAGCAGGATGATCGCGTGGCCGTCGGGGAACACGAAGCGGTCCACCTGCGGCTTGATGTTGATCTCCTGGATGCCCTTATCGGCGACCAGGCCGGCGACGTCGATCTCGCTGTCGAAGTGACCGATATTGCAGACGATCGCCTCGTCCTTCATCTGCCGCATGTGATCGATGGTGATCACGTCGCAGCAGCCGGTCGCGGTGACGAAGATGTCGCCGATCTTGGCGGCCTCGTCCATCGTCAGGACCTGGAATCCCTCCATCGCGGCCTGCAGCGCGCAGATCGGGTCGATCTCCGTCACCACGACGCGGGCGCCGAAGCCCCGCAGCGACTCGGCGCAGCCCTTGCCGACGTCGCCGAAGCCGGCGACGACGGTGACCTTGCCCGCCATCATGATGTCGGTCGCGCGCTTGATGCCGTCGGCGAGGCTCTCCTTGCAGCCGTACAGGTTGTCGAACTTGCTCTTCGTCACCGAGTCGTTGACGTTGATCGCGGCGATCCTGAGCTCATTGCGCTCGGCCATCTGATACAGGCGATGCACGCCGGTGGTCGTCTCCTCGGAGACGCCGTAGCAGCCGTCGAGCACCTTGACGTGCTCCGGGCGGTGCAGGACGAGGGTCAGGTCGCCGCCGTCGTCGAGGATCAGGTTCGGCGGGCTGCCGTCCGGCCAGGCGATCGTCTGCTCGACGCACCACCAGTACTCCTCCTCGGTCTCGCCCTTCCACGCGAACACCGGGACGCCGGTCACCGCGACGGCGGCGGCGGCGTGGTCCTGGGTCGAGTAGATGTTGCACGAAGACCAGCGGACCTCGGCGCCCAGCGCCGTCAGGGTCTCGATCAGCACCGCGGTCTGGATCGTCATGTGCAGCGAGCCGGCGATCTTGGCGCCCTTGAGCGGCTTGCTGGCCCCGAACTTGGCGCGCAGCGCCATCAGACCCGGCATCTCCTTCTCGGCCAGGGCGATCTCTTTGCGGCCCCACTCGGCCAGGGACAGGTCAGCGACCTTGAAGTCCTGCTGGGCCGCGGGTTGAATCTTCGTCACATTGCTTGCGGACATCTCTAAGTTGCCTCTCTTGGGTGATTCAAGGGTTTGAAAGCTCATTCGCCGCGGTACTCGGGGACCCAACCAGCGGCGTCCTTGAACAGGCGCACGCAGCGGATCTCCTGGCGGTCGGTCAGGAAAAATCGGTGGTAGAGGTCGGCCGGAACGACGATCAAGTCGCTCGCTTCGACCTCGAGACGCATCCAGCGCCCCTCGGCCGACCGGATGTCGAAGACGCCCGCACCCGCGAGCACGAAGCGGACCTCGTCGTCGCGGTGCAGGTGCTCGTCTTTGAATTTGTCGCACACCGCCGCCAGGTTGGGCATGTCGGGCCGCAGCTCGACGATGTCCTGCGCGACGTAACCACGCTCGGCCTTCAGGCGGTCCAGCGCGCCCTGGTAGTCGTCCAGCGGCAAGCGCTGGTGCAGCACGCCCACCCGCCCGAGCTCGGCCTCGGAGATCTCCGCGTCATTGTCCAGCCATGAAACTCGCATCGTCGTGTCCTCCTCCTCGGCCGTCACTCGTCGCGCTCGCGGCTCAAACCCGCGGCTTAGAATCAACCCGGGGCTGGTAACCGAGGCCCAACCGCTCGGCCTCGACCGCGGCGCGAAACAAATAGTCGTAACACTCGGCCTGGGTCTTGGCCTGCGCCCAGGTCTCGCCCCACACGTACACGCCGTGGCCCGCGACCAGCACCGCGTCGACATCCGGGTAGGCCAGCATCGCCGCCGCCATGCTCTCCGTCAGCTCGGCCTCGCGGGCGGTGTTGGCGATGATCGGCACGCGCACGGTGCCGAGGTTGCCCTGGCCGCGCAGGCCCTTCTGCATCTCCAGGCCCTGACACACGAACTCACCCGGCCCGCCGCTCGGCGAGAACAGGCGCGCGGCCAGCACGGCCCACAGCGAGTGGCTGTGCATCACGGCGCCGGCGTCACGCAGCTTGAAGGCGTTGTAAAACAGCGGCCGGCACTCGCTGATCTTCAGCCGCCCATCGGCCGGCGGGCAGACCACGTGCGCGTCGTCGAGTCGGGCGTGATCGAGCAGAAAGATATCCTCGGGCCGCAGACGCTCTTTCTGCAGGCCGGAGGGCGCGATGAAGATGCCCTCCGCGCCGCGGATGCTGATCCCGCCGCCGGTTCCGCTGACCCAACCGAGGTCATAGAACTGCCGGCACAGCTCACAGATGAGCTCGGGGATGGATTCGTTGCGACCCGCAGACATGGAAACTGCGCCGATTGCGGCGCGCCCGCAGTGTACCCGTGGTCCCCGAATTCAACACCCGCAGGGGCAGTGTGGATCCTCGCACCTCACGGACCCCGGGCGCCTGCCACGTCGGGGAGGGCGGCTCAGATCGAGGAATGGACCCGGCGAGCGCGCCGGCCTCGCCCGAGCAGCAGCGTCAGACCGACCAGCAGCGCCGCCGGAGCCCCGCCTGACGGCCCGCCGAGCCCGCACTCGCAGCCACGGTCGCCGGGCTGCTGCTGGGGCCCACTCTCGGAGCCCGCGCTGCCGGCCCCGGTGC
>NZ_JACCSO010000312.1 GCF_013812955.1 Nannocystis sp.
CCCCCCGCCGCAACACCGACCACGAGGCCCGTCACATCGTCGAGATCCGCGACTTCATGGGCAAGGTCTCGCGCCCCGCCCCCGACTGACACGGCGAAGAGCCCGGACCACCCGGGCTCCATGTGCATGCATTCGGCTCGGCCACGCCTCGGGCCGTGCCAGCGCCACACACGGCGCCGTGCCGGCTCACGTGGCCTTGCGCAGGGTCAGGCAGGCCTTTGCGATCGCGTCACGGTTGGCGACATCGCGGTCGTTGCGGGCGCAGTTGTACTGCTTGCCGTCGATCGTCTTGCGGATCTGGACGCCGTAGAGCGGCGCCTGGTCCGACATGCTCGCCAGCTCAAACTCGAGGTGCCAGCCGCCCTCGATCTCCTCCTGCTTGGTGAACGCCTTGAACTTGTTGGGGTCGCCCTCGATCGACTTCTTGGCGCCCGCGAAGTCCTTGGGGTACGCCTCGGTCACCGTCGACACGTTGATCGACCCGGTGCTGGTCGACACCGTCGCGTTCGGCGCGTCCACCGAGCCGTCCATCACCTTCGCGTCGCTCGGCAGGTCCATCTCGAGCGGGAGCGGCGGCACCTTCATGGGCACCATCGCGGCCGGCTTCGGTTCCTCGATCTTCTTGTCGCCCGCGGGCGCCTTCTCGGCGACCTTGCCGTCCTTCGCGTCGGTCTTCTTGGCGTCGCCACCACAGGCGCCGAACGAGACGGACAGGGCCGCGAGCAGCAGGAAATTGCAGGACTGGTTCATTTTCGCCATGACCCCGGAACCTACATCAGCGCGCCCCCCGGGTCGAGCGCAGCGACTCATTACCTCGCATTCGACCAAACAATAACATCTGCCAGCGCCGACCGCTCTGACCGCTCTGACCGCTCCGATGGCTCGACGCCCGAACATCCCGACGTTCGGGCGTCGCAGGTGACATTCACGTAGATCCCGTTACAATCCGCCGGCCCGTGGCACCCACGATCGATCGTCTTCAAGCTGTGTGGCGGTTCTTCTCCAACGCCTTTCGGGACTGGGATCAGACCGCCTCTTTCCTCCCGAGCTCGCGCTTCCTCGTCGACGCGATCATCCAGGGCGCGGCGCTCAGCCGCGCCCAGACGGTCGTCGAGCTCGGGCCCGGCACCGGCACCGTCACCCAGGCCCTGCTCGACGCGATGCCCGCGACGGCGCGCCTGTTCGCGGTCGAGATCGACGGCCCGCTGCTCGACGCCACCGCTCGTCGCCTGCCCGACCCGCGCCTCGTCCCCATCCACGGCTCCGCCGCCGACATCACCGAGCTGCTCGCCGAGGCCGGTCACACCGGACCGGTCGACGCCGTCGTCTCGTGCCTCGGCATGAGCTTGCTGCCGCCCGATCTGCGCCAGGCCATCCTCTCCAGCTCGATCGCCGCCCTCGCGCCCGACGGCGTGTTCGTGCAGTACGGCTACCTCCACGCCAAGGTGTTCGTCTACAGCCCGCAGCGCGGCTTCTCTCGCTTCGACCTCGAGGCCTACTTACAGCGCCACTTCGTGGCGATCCGGCACCAGCGGGTGATCGCCAACTTCCCGCCCGCGGATGTGTTCGTCTGTCGTCAGGCCGTGCTCGACCATCAAGCCGTGCAAGCTGTGCAGTAGCCTGCACGGGGGGTGCGCGGTTGCACCACTCGCGGCCTCGGTGTATCGATCCGTCAATCTGCGGCCCTCGATACCGGAGACCCCCGTGACCACCCCGAGCACCGACGACCAACTTTTTCAGGCCACCTATGACCGCGTGGCCGCCCGCTACGACGACCTGTGGAGCCGTAATGTCCGGACTCCCAATGACCGCCTGACCCGGGCCCTCAACCTGCGCCGCAATGAGCGCATCGTCGACCTCGCCTGTGGCAGCGGCGCCGCCACCCTCCCGATGATGGGCATCGTCGCCCCCGGTGAGACCGTCGCCGTCGACCCCTCCGAGGGCATGCTGTCGCTCGCCCGCGCCCGCGCCCACGCCGAGGGCCTCCAGCTCACCGCCGTCCAGGCCAAGGCCGAGGACTTCATCGCCGCCGCCCCCGCCGCATCCTTCGACGCCGTGTCGATGCGCTTCGCCCTCGCCTACCTCGACTGGCGACACGTGCTCCCGTCGATGGGCCGCCTCCTGCGCAGCGGCGGCCGCGTCGGCCTGCTCACCTCCCTCGCCACCAGCGCCCCCCAGGCCCTCACCATCTACCAGCGCCTCGCCGAGAGCATGGAGATGGACACCGCCGACATCCCGACCCCCACCGCCAGCGGCCCCGTCGAGGAGCTGCTCACCCGCGGCGGCCTGCGCATCGAGGACAGCTGGCACCACAACTTCCGCCTGTGGTTCGACAGCGGCGCCGAGGCCACCCGCTGGCTGCTCGACACCGGCTACATCGCCCACCCGGCCCTCGCCGGACTCGGCGGTGAAGTGCTCGACGGCCTCATCGACCTGTTCGGCACCCACCTCGAGAACGAGTACCGCGAGGACGAGGGCGTGCCCCTCGACTTCTTCCTCGCCGGCATCCTCGCCCGCCGCCCCTGACCGGGCCCTGCGCCCCTCCTGCGCCCCTCGCGCCCCCCGCGCCTCAACCGACGCACCCGTGGATTTCGCGAATGTACGACCGTTCGGCACCTGGATGCGCGTACATGCGCTTCATCACGACCAGCGCCGAATGGCGCCCTGTCTCTCGATGCTGGCCGGCCTACGGCACTCCGCTCGATGGACATGATAGGGTCGCGCGGTGACGACGCTCGACGACCAGCTCTTCCAGGAGGAAAGCTCCCATGTCGAGTGGAAAGAGTCCCACGAGGCGAAGGACTTGCTCGACGCCGTCTGCGCATTCGCCAACGACCTGGCGGACAGCAAGCGTACCGGTATCATCCTGGTCGGCGTCGACAAAAACGGGGTCCCGACGGGCCGATATCAGCACGGTCCGGAAGCGGACAAAGTCCAGCAGCAGCTGGCGACCACGTTGAGCTCGACCAAGATTCTACCTCACCCGGTCGTCACAGTGGAGACCCGCGAGCGCGATGGTCACCTGGTATTTCTCGTACGCGTCGAAGCTTATCACGTTCCGCCTATCGTCAAGGTCAACGGTACTGCCTGGGTTCGGATCGGAACGGTGACCCGCCGCGCGAGCGAGAGTGACATCCGGCGCCTGGAGGAGCGGCGCCCGATCCATCATCAACCGTTTGATACCCGCCCTTGCGACGGTGCGACGCTGGAGGACCTCAATCGGGAACTCCTGGCCGACAAATATCGAGCCGCGCGTGAGCTCGATGGCGATCCAGAGACCTTTCATTCGTTCGAGCAATGGCTCACGCAGAAGGACCTGGGCGCGGCGACACCCTCGGGATGGACGCCCAACAACGCCGCGATGCTCGTCTACGGCCTCAGCCCGCAGAGCTTCTTCCCCGGCGCATTCGTCGACATCGTTCGCTACGGTGGCACCGACTGGGACGCCCCCATCCTCGTCCGCAAGACCGTCCAGGGCGCGCTACCAGATCAACTCGCAAGCGCCTGGACCGTCCTCGGGACCCTCAACCTGGACGTCGCCCACGGCGAATCCGGCATTCAGGCGGCCTTCGCACCCATGTACCCGACGGACGTTCTTCGCGAGCTCGTGCGCAACCTGGTCCAACACCGCGACTACGCCGCGGTCCGCGCTCCTGGCCGAATCGCGTGGTTCGAGGATCATATCGAGCTCTCAAACCCCGGTGCGCCGTATGGCCAGGCCAGCATCGGCCGGCTCGGCGAGCACTCCGAATACCGCAATCCACGCATTACCCAGCTCTTGCTCGATCAAGGCTATGTCGAACGAGCCGGCCGCGGCATCCGTCGCGCCGAAGCGCTGCTCCGCAAAGGCGGTCACCCTCCGCTCGAAGTCGAGAAGAACGGATATACGACCATAATTGTGCGGAGCCCGACCGCATGAAGGTCGCGGCGCGACGGACCAAGCGGCCCCCGCCTCTCCCCGAGGTCGAGGCCGCCCGAACGCTCGTGCTCTTCAACAATAAGGGCGGGGTCGGTAAGACGACGCTCACGTTCAACCTGGCGCACATGTTTGCCCGCCAAGGGCGTCGTGTGGCCCTCATCGACTACGATCCGCAGTGTAATCTCACTGCACTGGCTCTACCGGAGAGCGAGCTCGTATCCCTCTGGGACGCGCCTGGACCCGGTGGAACAGTGGCAACCTGCGTCGAGCGCGTTCGCTCGGGGAAGGGCGACCTCCATGAGCCGACACTCCACGAGCTCGCCGACAATCTTTATCTGTTGCCTGGCGATCTCAGGCTGAGCCGCTTCGAGTCCAAGCTCGCCCGCGAGTGGCCGCAAATCTTCGCTCAGGACGCGGAGTCTGCGATTCATGTCACGACCACCCTCGACCGCCTCGCCAGTCGGGTCGCGGAAGTTGCATCCGCAGAGCTCGTCATGTTCGACGCCGGACCGAGCCTCGGCCCGCTCAACCGGTCCGTCTTGTTGGCGGCCGATGCCGTCGTCATCCCGCTCGCGCCCGACCTCTTCAGCCTGCGCGGCCTGCAAAACGTGGGTGAGGCCCTGACCGAATGGCGCGACGAGTGGGCCAGCGCACGCATCAAGATCCTCCAGCGAGCGCAACGCAGTCGGGATGCGGCGCCGTTCCTGCCGGAACATCCGATCGAGCCGATCGGTTACATCGTGCAGCAACATATCGTATACGGCGAAGATCCTATCAGGGCGTATCAAAAGTGGCTGACCAAGATCCCCCACAGCTTCGCAAAGGACATCCTCCGAGCATCGACCGAGTGTGACGACGTTCGCCTGGACGAATGGTGTCTCGGGCTCCTCCGCCACTTTGCAAGCCTCGTTCCGCTGGCCCAGGCAGCTCACAAGCCCCTCTTCGACCTGAAGCACGCCGATGGTGTGCTCGGGTCGCAGTTTCAGACCGTGGCGCGCGCAACCACGGCGTTTGAGGCCCTGGCCATCGCCATCGGCGCTCGGCTCGACGCCCTCTGATCGCCGCTTCTAGTCGTCGCGGCCGCTGCCGTCGAACGCGCGCCCGCGTCCGCCGCCTTGCCGGCGCGAGCGACCACCACGTCCACCACCGCCACCGAAGTCGTCGTAGCCGCCGCCACCACCGCGGCCTCCACGACCTCCGCCGCCGGAGCCCGACTCGCGGTCACGAAAGCCCCCGCCTCCGCCACCTCGCCCACCACCACCACCACCACCGCCGCGCGGACCCCCGCCACCGCCGCCGGTGCGCGGCTTGTCCTCGGCCGCATTGACGCGGATGGCCCGGCCATCGAGCGAGGCGCCGTCCATCGCCTGCCGGGCCACCTCGCCGTCCGTCGCCTCCTGATAGGTCACGAACCCGAAGCCACGCGAACGTCCGGTCTCCCGGTCCATCACGACCTTGGCCTCGACCACGACGCCGAACCGGCCAAAGGCCTCGTTCAGCCCCTCATCCGTCGTATTCCAGCTCAGACCACCAACAAAGAGTTTTCTCGACATTTCGGGGGTTTCGCTTTCGGGCTCTCACACTCGGCACCTGCCCCCGGCCTCTTGAAGGAGCATGTCACCTCGGACGATGCGCGAGAACCCAGGCGCTGTCAACCGAGCCATGCGACCCCACCACCACGGCTCTGGCGGCGCAGGACGCAAGCGGCGCCGTGGGCCTCGCGGCCCCTGTGCGCGGCTCGCTGCCATGTCCGAATGACCGCACGTCCGACTGCCCGCCGTACGCCCGCCCGCCGTACGTCCGCCCGCCGTACGCCCGCCCGTCCCGCCCGCAGGTCTCCGAGGGCGGACCCGGCGCAGCACTGTCCCTGGCGCCCGCAAATGTCGTAAAACCGCGGCCGCGAACCCCCGATGCCGTTCATCCCGAAGCATGTCGTCCTCGCGGCCCTCGCCCGGCCACGTCTGGCCGAGCTGGCCCGCAGCCTCGGGGTCCCGGCCGGCAAGGGCAGCAAGAAGGACCTGCTGGTCCTGCTCGCCATGCTGCCCGATCGGCGGTTTCGCGACCTGCTCGGGCTGCTGCACGAGAGCGAGCTGCGAGCCATCGCCCGCAGCAATCACATCCCTGAATTTCGCGACCCCGACGCCCTCGCCGACTGCATCGCCTTCGGCCCCGGCGACCTCGACGAGCCGCTCGCGCCCTCCGACGAGCCCGCCACCACCGCCACCACCGCCACCACCGCCACCACCGCCGCCGCCGCCG
>NZ_JACCSO010000419.1 GCF_013812955.1 Nannocystis sp.
GCCTCCAACGGCTCCGGCGCCGCTCGCCTCAGCAAGCAGGGCAACTACAACCAGACCCCCGACTGGAACCCCGGTCAGGGCGCCCGCGGCAGCCTCGTCGCCTACGCCGGTCGCGACAACAGCAACCGTTACGACATCTTCGCGGTCGACGTCGGCAGCGGCAAGCTGAGCCGCCTGACCCAGAACCCGGGCCGTAACCTCGACCCGAGCTGGTCGCCCGATGGCCGCATGATCGCGTTCCAGTCGACCGTCGGCGGCATCGTCGTCGCCAACGAGCAGGGCAATAACCAGCAGCAGGTCGCCAAGGCCGGCACGACCCCCGACTGGGGCCCGCGCGCCAACTGAGCGGCTGTCAGCGAGGTGTCCCGAAGACCTGGTCTTCGGGACATTCTGCGTTTAAGCGGTATGAGCAAGACATGAGCGAGTGGCACGGCGTCATCGACATCGGCACCAACAGCGTGCTGCTCCTGCTGGCCCGGCGACGGCCGGATGGCACCCTCGAGGTCGCACGGGACCAGAGCACGATCACCCGACTGGGCCAGGGCGCCGGCGAGAGCGGGATGCTGGCGCCGGAGGCGATAACCAGGACCCTCGCCTGCTTGAAGGGCTACCGCGAGGTCGCCGACGCCGCGGGCGCGACGCTGACGGCGGTGACGACCGAGGGCGTGCGCATGGCGCGAAATCAAGCCGCGTTCCTCGAGCCGGCGAGCGAGGTGCTGGGCCGGCCGGTGCGCCTGCTGAGCGGCGACGAGGAGGCCGAGCTGAGCTACCTGTCCGTGGCGCGCGAGACCCCGGAGGGCGGACCGCTGCGGGTGCTCGATATCGGCGGCGGCTCGACCGAGCTGGTGGTGGGCGATGGCCTGCAGCTGGTGTCGGCGCGGTCGTACCCGGTGGGCTCGGTGCGGCTCACGGAGCGGCTGCTCCGCACGGACCCGCCGAGCCCGGAGATGCTCGCGGCGGCCCACCATGGGGCGCTGACGGCGTTTCGCGGGGGGCCACCGGTGCCGCCGCATCCGGTGCTGCACGGCCTGGCGGGCACGGTGACGACGGTGGCGGCGCTGCTGCTCGCGCTGCCGGAGTACGACCGTTCGCGGGTCGACGGGGCCCGGTTCACGCGGGAGCAGGTGCTCGCGCTGCGCGACGCGCTGGCCGCCGAGACGCTCGACCAGCGCTGCACGCGGCCGTGCCTCGAGCGCGGGCGGGCCGACGTCATCGTCGCCGGTGTCACGATCTTGCTCGCGGCGCTCGAGCATTGCGGCGCCGAGATTCTGGTCGTGCGTGACCGGGGTCTGCGGTACGCGCTCGTGTGAGTTGAGGGCGAGGCCCGGGGTAGGGTGCGCGGATCGGGTACTCTGGCGCAGATGCGCGTCGACCTGCACTGCCACTCCACGCACTCGGACGGCAGCTTTGCGGCCGACGAGGTGGCGACGCGGGCGGGCCGAACAGGGGTCGAGTTGTTCTGCCTGACCGACCACGACACATTGGCCGGTTATGAGGCGACGCGCGCGGCGCTGCCCACTGCGACGGTGCTGCGCGGCGTCGAGCTGAGCTGCAAACATCAGACACGAACGATCCACCTGCTGATGTACGGCGTACAGGACGGCGCCGGGGCCGATGCGCTCGAGCAGCGTCTGGTCGGCGTGCAAGACGATCGTCGCAGCCGCTTGCGTGCGATCTGCAGCCGCCTTGACGAGCTGGGGATCCACCTCGACGCCGAGCAGATCCTTCGCGACGCGGCCGGTCGCACGCCGGGTCGTCCGGATGTCGCCCGCGCGCTGCTGGCGGTGAAGGCGGTCCGCAGCCTGCGAGAAGCCTTCGAGCGCTACCTCCACGACAACGGGCCCGCGGACGTGGCGTTCGCGAAGATCTCGCTCGCCGAGGGCCTGGAGCTCGGCAAGGCGGCCGGCGCCCGCATGTCGCTGGCACATCCGCATACGCTGCGCAGCCCGGCGCTGGTCGCCGACCTCTACCGCCGCCACCGCGATGACGGCCTCGAGGGCATCGAGGCGCTGTACGGCCGCTACTCCCATGCCGAGCGCGAGGGCTGGCTGCGCCTGGCAAAGCAGTACGACCTCGTCGTCACCGGCGGCTCCGACTTCCACGGCGAGGCGATGCCCGACGTGGCCCAGCCCGGCATCGAGCTGCCCGAGCCGTACGCGGCCCGCCTGTGCGCGTGGCTCGGCGTCTCGTCGTCGGTCACTTCGTCCACTTCAGTCACTTCGTCCACTTCATCCACTTCTTCATGACAGAGACGAGCGTTCCCGAAGCACAGGCTCCGGGCGCGACCGTGGATGGTGAGATGTCCCCGGGGACAGGTTCTCGGGGACAGGCGCTGCTGCTCGCGGTGCGCGGGCTGTGCGTGGACCGACCGGACGGGACGCCGCTGCTGGTGGATGTGGAGCTGGAGCTGCGGGCGGGCGAGGTGGTGGCGCTGTTCGGGGCGAGCGGCGCGGGCAAGTCGACGTTGACGACGGCGCTGCACGAGCCGGAGAGCCTGCGGGCGCGGGGCTTCGTGGTGCGGGCGGGGCCGGGGTTGGTGGCGACGGGGGTGGGGATCGTGCCGCAGCGGGGGGCGCTGTTCGATCACCTGAGCGCGGCCGACAACATCGCGCTGGCGCTGCGCAACGCGGAGCCGCCGATGGCCGCGGACGAGGCTGCTGTGCGCGCGTGGATCGCCAGGGTCGACCTGCCGCCGACCTGGGCGGCGCGCGGGCACGCGGTCGCGCACGTCAGTGGCGGCGAGGCGCAACGTCTGGCGGTCGCGCGCACGCTCGCGGGTGGGCGAAAAATTCTGCTGCTCGACGAGCCGTCCGTCGGGCTGGATCCGCTGCGTGTGGGCTTGCTGGCGGCGACGCTGCGGGCCCAGATCGCGGCGGGTGGGGCGGCGGCGCTGGTGGTCACGCATGACCTCGGCTTCGCGGCGGCGCTGGCGGATCGGTTTTTATATATGGACCCGGCGACAAGGCGGCCGGTGGTGTTGCCGGTGCCGCCGGCGCGATCGCCTGGCGAGGTCGCGGCGGTCGAGCAGGCGCTGGCGCTCGAGGTGCGTGAGCGCCTGTCCCGAGAGACAGCTCATTCGCATACGCCGGTGCGGGCCGGCTGGGGCGCTCACCTGCGGGTGATGTTGGCGGAGCGGCTGGCGCCGTTCGTGACCGCGGCGCGCGTGCTGGCGGCGGTGCCGGCGGCGCTGCGGCGGCCGCGGGACTTCGTGGAGGTGGCCAGGGTGACGCTGGGGCAGGCGCTGTGGCGACCGGCGCCGTTCTTCGCGGTGGTCTCGCTGCTGGTCGGCTGCACGCTGCTGTACATCTTTCATCGCGCGCTCGGGGGCGGCGGGCTGCCGGTGCGCGCGGACAGGGTGTTCTCGCTGATCGGATCGATGCACGTGCTGGCCCTGGCGCCGCCGCTGTCGGCGATCCTGTTCGCGGCGACCTCGGGCAGCGCGATCGCGGCGTGGCTGGGCGGGATGTCGCTGACGCGGCAGACTGCGGCGCTGCGGGGGCTCGGGATCTCCGAGCCGCGCTATCTGTGGTTGCCGGCCTGGCTGGTGCTCGCGCTCTCGTACCTGGTGCTGGCGGCCGTGTTCACTGCGGGCATGGTCGCGGGCGGGGTCGCCTATCTGCAGCTGTACGCGGCCGAGGCCGGGGACGCGTGGGCGCTGGTGACCGCGGACCTCGTCGATCCACCGGCGGAGCGCGCGGTGTTTCGCACGCGCGCGGTCGTATTGATCGTCATCTACGCGCTCGGCATCGCCAGCGACGCGGTCGCCAAGGGGACACAGGAGAAGGCGAGCGCCGAGTCGGTGACCGCGGCGATGGTGCGCAGCGTGATGGCCTGTACGCTGTGGGTCGTGGCGGTCGAGCTCGTGTCACTGCTGGTGGTGTATGGCGCGCGCGGGGACTGAGCTGCGGCGCTGGGCGCTGCTCGGCCTCGGGCTGACCGGGATGGTGTTCGCGGGCTCGGGCCTGGTGCTGCAGGACAGCGCGCGCGCCGAGCCGTTTCGGGTCGAGGTCGCGGCGCCGGGGGCGGTGGCGGCCTCATCGCTGGCGCTGCGCTGGACTGGACGGGTGAAGCCGGGCGAGCTGGCCGGGCGCGTGCAGGCGAAGGTCGACGGGGTGGTGGTGGCGGCGAGTGTCGATGGGGAGGCGGTGGCGCTCGACCTCGGCGCGGCGGGGCCGGGTGTGCACCTCATCGAGCTCGAGCTGCGGCAACAAGGCGGGCGCACGCAGACGGTGACGGACACGCTGCTGGTCGGGCCGTTTGCGGCGGTCGATGCACCTGTCCTCGAGGACAGGATTAAAGAAGCCGATCTGTCGACTTGTGGGCTGTCGTTGACGATCGCCGAGTCGGCGATCCAGCGGCTGCTGGTGCCGCCGCTGCGCGAGCGGCTGCTCGGCGCCGCGCAGGCGAGCCCGCTGCTGGGTCCGGATACGGTGCTCGAGCAGGCAGAGTTGACGCTGCTGCGCGACGTCATGCGGGTGCGGATCACGCTGGCGGGGCTCAATCGGGTCGGGGTCGACGCTTTCGTGATCGCCCTGCCGCGGGGACCGCGGGGGCTCGAGCTGTCGCTGCTGCGGCTCGGTCCGGTCGAGTTCAGCGGCCAGCTGCGCACGCGGGCGACCATGGGCGGCGCGGCGATCGGTGCGGCGGTGACCGGGCCGCTGGCGCCGCTCGGGGCGCTCGGTGGCTGGTGGGTGACGGACCGCTACATCGAGCGGCGCGCGCGGAGAGAGGTGCACGAGCAGCTGGAGACCGGGCTGGCGCAGGCCTCGAGCTTGCCGCTGCTGCCGGAGCAGGCCGAGCTGGTGATCGGTGAGCCGCGCTCGGCGGTGGCGCTGCAGTTTTGTGGACCGGTGACGATCGAGGCCGGGACCGGGATCGCCACGCGCCTGGCGCTGCGATCGCTGGCCCCTGGGGACGGGCCGGGGCCGGGGCCGGTGCGGCGGGGCGTGGTGCTGGAGTCCGGGCCTGTTCTTGGGGACATGTCTGGTGAGACAGCCGATGTGCAGCTCGACCTGTCGATCGACGCCGTCAACGCGCTGCTGCACGCGTGGACCGACAATGGGTTGCTGGGGGACCTGGCGGCGGGGGCGGGCTGGGTGCCGCAGGTCGACGCGGAGCTGCAGGCGTGGACGCGGCTGCATTTTGCGGGGCTGAAGATCGTGCGCGCGCCGGTGCTGATGGCGGCGGATCAGGGCGTGAGCGCGCCGGGCGAGCCGGCCTGGGCGCTCAGCTTCGGCGGGCTGCGCCTCGACCTGCGCGGCGGGGAGGCAGTGGGTGACCTGGTGGTCGCGGGGCGCGGCTGGGTGCGACCGCGCTTCGATGCGGCGAGCGGGCGGCTCGAGCTCGGCGGGATGGTCGATCGCTTGAGGCTGGGTTGCGTCGACGGCGTGGTGCTGACGCCGTGCTTCGGCGCGCTGCTCGAGCTCGGGGAGGTCGAGCGGCGACTCGATGCGCTGCTGGCTCCGGGCACCGGTCGGCTGCCGGCGATCGATGTGCGCGCGCTGCTGCGCACACGCACGCGCGAGCTGCGGGCCGAGGGGCTCGATGTCGAGGCGCTGCGCCTCGAGGTGCCGGCGGGGCAGCCGGGGGTGCTGCGGGTGCGGGCGCGGCTGCGGTGAGGGCGACGAGGTCCTCGGCCTCGACGAGCTGGTCGCGGGTACCGAGCGGCAGCCGACGTGGACGAGTCGCGGCTTCGAGGTGCAGCGACAGCGGACGCGAGCGGTCAGTCGCGGAGCTTGCCGAGCAGGGCGTCGACGTTCTTCTTGGCGTCGCCGTAGAGCATGCGGGTGCACTCCTTGTAGAAGAGCGGGTTGTCGACGCCGGCGTAGCCGACGCCCTTGCCGCGCTTCATCACGACGACGAGGCGGGCCTTCCACACCTCGAGCACGGGCATGCCGGCGATGGGGCTGCTGGGGTCGTCCTGGGCGCCGGGGTTGACGATGTCGTTGGCGCCGATGACGAGCACGAGGTCCGTGGTGGGGAAGTCGTCGTTGATCTCGTCCATCTCCATGACGATGTCGTAGGGGACGTTGGCCTCGGCGAGCAGCACGTTCATGTGGCCGGGCAGGCGGCCGGCGACCGGGTGGATGGCGAAGCGGAAGTTGCAGCCGCGCGCGCGCAGGAGCTTGGTGATCTCGGCCACGGGGTGCTGGGCCTGGGCGACGGCCATGCCGTAGCCGGGCACGATGATGACGCTGCGGGCCTCGCGGAGGGCCTCGACGGTGTCGTCGAGGGTGATCTCCTTGGCTTGGCCGACCGGCTCGTTGCCGGTCTTGGGGGCCGGCGTGCCGCCGTCGGTGCCGAAGCCGCCGGCGATGACGCTGAGGAACGAGCGGTTCATCGCCCGGCACATGATGTAGGACAGGATCGCGCCGCTGCTGCCGACGAGGGCGCCGGTGACGATCAGGAGGTCGTTGGAGAGCATGAAGCCGGCGGCGGCGGCGGCCCAGCCGGAGTAGCTGTTGAGCATCGAGACGACGACGGGCATGTCGGCGCCGCCGATGGCCATCACCATGTGGACGCCGACCAGGCAGGCGATGCCGGTCATGATCAGCAGCGGCTGCAGGCCGTCGGCGTGCCCGCCGGACAGGAACTGATAACCGAGGAAGAAGCAGCCGAGCATCATCGCCAGGTTGAGGAAGTGGCGGCCGGGCAGGGCCAGGGGCTTGCCGCCGATGCTGCCGCGCAGCTTGAGGAAGGCGATCACCGAGCCGGTGAAGGTGATCGCGCCGATGAACACGCCGACGAAGATCTCGACGTTGTGAATGGTGCCGGCGGTGCCGGTCGGGTGCGAGGCCGGGTCGAGGAAGGAGGCGAGGCCGACCAGCACCGCGGCGGCGCCGACGAAGCTGTGCAGCACCGCGACCAGCTCGGGCATCGAGGTCATGGCGACCCGCGAGGCCAGCGCGGCGCCGATGATCGCGCCCGGGATGATCACGGCGGCGAGCATGCCGAAGCCGGTGCCCTGCACGTTCATCGCGTTCTGGGCGTTCATGCCGAAGGCGGTGGCGAGCACCGCGAGCAGCATGCCGATGATGCCGTACAGGTTGCCGCGACGCGCCGTCTCCTGGCGCGAGAGTCCGCCCAGGCTCATGATGAAGAGCGCGCTGGCGGCGATGTACGTGACGGAGAGCAGGCTATAGGACACGGTCTGGACCTTCGCTACGGGCTCACTTGCGGAACATTTTGAGCATGCGCTGGGTGACGAGGAAGCCGCCCGCGACGTTGATCGTCGCCAGCAGGATCGCCGCCGCGCCCAGGATGGTCGCCGCCGAGGTCGGCGCGCCCGAGACCTGCAGCATGCCGCCGAGGATGATGATGCCGCTGATCGCGTTGGTGACGCTCATCAGCGGGGTGTGCAGCGCGGGCGCCACGTTCCAGACGACCTGGTAGCCGATGAAGCAGGCCAGCACGAACACGGTGAAGTGACCGATGAAGTCCTTCGGCGCGCCGAGGCCGATGCCGACCAGCGCCGCGCCGGCGAGCAGCAGCGGCAGCGGGCTCCCTGGCTCGCCCGCGGGCGGACCGTGGTGACCGCCGCGGCTGGCGGCCTTGGGCTTGTGGGCCACCGCGGCCGGTTTGGCGGCCTCCGGGGGCTTTTGTGGGATCAGCGGAGCGGGAGGCTTCGGCGGCGGCCACATCAGCCGGCCTTCACGCAGGACCAGCGCGCCGCGCACGACCTCGTCGTTCTCGTCGACGCGGTACTTCTCGTTCTTGCCCATGTCGTCGAGCAGGTGGCACAGGTTGCTGCCATAGAGCTGGCTCGACTGGCTGGCCATGCGGCTGGGGAGGTCGGTGTAGCCGATGACGGTGACGCCGGCGTAATGGATCTTCTCGCCGGGCACTGTGGCTTCACAGTTGCCGCCGGCCTCGGCGGCGAGGTCGACGACGACGGAGCCCGGGCGCATCAGCGCGAGCATATCGGTGGTGATCAATTTGGGCGCGGGGCGGCCGGGGATGAGGGCGGTGGTGATGATGATGTCCACCTCCTTGGCCTGCTTGCGAAACAGGTCCATCTCGGCGGCGATGAATTCGGCGCTCATGGGCTTGGCGTAGCCGCCCTCGCCGGTGCCGTCTTCTTTGAAGTCGAGGAGCAGGAACTCGGCGCCCATGCTCTCGATCTGCTCCTTGACGACCGGGCGGGTGTCGAAGGAGCGGACGATCGCGCCGAGGCCCTTGGCGGTGCCGATGGCGGCGAGGCCGGCCACGCCGGCGCCGATGATCAGGACCTTGGCCGGCGGGACCTTGCCGGCGGCGGTGATCTGGCCGGTGAAGAAGCGGCCGAAGTTGTTGGCGGCCTCGATCACGGCGCGATAGCCGGAGATGTTGGCCATCGACGAGAGCGCGTCGAGCTTCTGCGCGCGGGAAATACGGGGCACGGCGTCCATCGCGATGACGGTGGCGCGACGAGCGGCGAGCTGGTCGAGCAGCGCCTTGTTCTGCGCCGGATAGATGAAGCTGATCAGCGTGCCGCCCTCGCGCAGCATCTCGACTTCGTCGGCGGTCGGCGGGCGGACCTTGAGCACGACGTCGGCGTCGGCCCACAGGTGCCGGGCGTCCGGGGCGATCTCGCAGCCGACGTCGGTGTAGGCGATGTTGGCGAACTCCGCCGCGACTCCGGCTCCGGACTCGACGAGTACGTCGAAGCCGAAGCTCTTGAGGCGCTTCGCGGTGTCAGGGGTGGCGGCCACCCGGCGCTCACCTGGGTGGATCTCCTTGGGGATGCCGATCTTCATGATGATGAGCCTGCGGGCGCGCACAGGGCCGCAAAGGCACCTAGAGCCGCGCCCATGTTTATCACGACGATCCGGGGGGTGGATACCCCCGCGAGGCTGTCGTAGGGTGAGCCATGGCCGACCCGCTGAGCCACTTCGACCCGGCCGGGGCGGCCCGAATGGTGACCGTCACCGACAAGCCCGAGACCCCACGTGGAGCGCTCGCCAGGGCCCGTGTGCGCATGTCCGCAGCGACGCTGGCGCGGATCCGCAGCGGGGCGGTGGGCAAGGGGGACGTGCTCGGAGTGGCCCGTTTGGCGGCGATCGGCGGGGCCAAACAGACGCCGGCCATCATCCCGCTGTGTCACCCGGTGCGCATCACCGGGATCTCCGTGGAATTTACGCTGAGGGAAGATCTGCCCGGCGTCGAGCTGGAAGTGCGGGTCGCCGCGCACGACCGCACGGGCCCCGAAATGGAGGCGATGACGGCCGCGGCCGCGGCCGCCCTGACGATCTACGACATGTGCAAGGCCATGGACCGCGGGATGGTCATCGAGGCGGTCGAGCTGGTCGAAAAATCCGGCGGCAAGTCGGGGCAGTGGACGCGCGACGGCGGTTGAGCGACGAGCGCGAAGAGCGGCGAGAACGAGCGCCGCCGCGGGGAGTGGCGCCCCGCGCCGACGATGGCCTATGCTCGCGGCCATGAGCAACGCCGAGACGGCGCGCACGGTGCTCCCCAAGCGCTGCCCCCGGTGTGGCGAGCGGTTCCCCGCGGACTTTCGCGTGTGCCCGCGTGACGCGGTCGAGCTGGAGGCCGTCGACGGGACGATCGACGACCCGTATGTCGGCGCGACGCTCGGGGAGATGTATCGCGTCGACGCGGTGATCGCCGAGGGCGGCATGGGTCGGGTGTACGAGGCGCGGCACACCCGGCTGCCGGGGCGGGTGTTCGCGGTGAAGATCCTGCACCGGGCGCTGGCGACCGACGCGGAGGTGGTCAGCCGCTTTCGCCGGGAGGCGGAGATCGCCGACGCGATCGAGCACCCGAACGTGCTGCGGATCTACGACGTGCATGCGACCGGCGACGGGGTGCCCTTCATCGTCAGCGAGCGGCTGGTCGGCGAGGACCTCGGGCAGCGGCTCGAGCGTGAGGGCCGGATGAGCATCGTCGACACGGTGCAGGTGCTGCGTCAGGTCTGCGACGTGCTGGCGGCGGTGCACGAGCGCGGCGTCATCCACCGCGACCTGAAGCCCAACAACTTGTTCTTGGTCGGCGACCCGGCGCGGCCGACGGTGAAGTTGATCGACTTCGGCATCGCCCGGCTGCACGTGGCCGGCGGCGCGGCGGCGACGGCGACGGGGGTGGTGATGGGCACGCCCGCGTTCATGGCCCCCGAGCAGGCCCGCGGGGCGCGGGTCGACACCCGGGCCGACATTTATGCGGTCGGCGCGATCGGCTATGCGTGCATCACGGGTCGCTCGCCCTATGACCTCGCCGACACGGCGGCCGCGCTGCACGCGGTGCTGACGGTCGATCCGCCGCGGCCGCGCTCGCTGGTCCCGGAGATCCCCGAGGACCTCGAGCTGGTGCTGCAGCGGGCGATGGCCCGGGATCCCGATGAGCGCTATCCGACGCTCGCGGCGTTCAGCGAGGCGCTCGCACCGTTCGCGCCGGCGTCGGCGATGTCGTCGGCCGCGCTCGCGGTGGTGCCGGGTGGTGAGCGCGAGCTCGCGGGCATCGCCCGTCGGGCGCGTCCGGAGATCTCGACGCTGTCCGCGGTGGCCGCGGTGTTCCTGGTCGGCGGCTTCGCCGAGACCTTTGCGGTCGGCGGCGCGGGGCGCCTCGCGGTGGTCGCGGCCGTGGCCGCGCTGGCCACCCCGGGGTGGCTGTATGTCCGGTTCCTGCGCCAGCGCGTGTGGCCGAGCAGCCCGCAGGCGGTCGTCGCCGCCAGGCTCGGACGCACGGTGGTCAGCGTGGGGGCGGCCGTGTTCACGGCCAGCTACCTGCTCGGCCGACTGATCGCGCTGAGTTTTGGTGATGGCGACGGACCCGGCGACTGGGGCCGCGTGATGCCGTGGTTGATCGCGCTCGGCGCGGCCTCGTTCGCCTCGCGCGACGCCCAGCAGCGCCGGTCCACCCGCGAATCGGCTGGCTTCACGGCCTGACGGCCTGACGGCTACTCGACGGTGACCGACTTGGCGAGGTTGCGCGGCTGGTCGACGTCGGTGCCCTTGAGATCGGCGAAGTGGTACGCGAGCAGCTGTAGCGGCACGCTGGCGAGGATCGGCTGGAGCTCCTCGGCGATCTCGGGGACGAGGATGATGTCGTCGGCGAGGTCGCCGAGGGCCTGGTCGCCCATGGTCGCGAGGGCGATGATCTTGCCGCCGCGGGCGCGGACCTCCTCGAGGTTGGAGAGGACCTTGCCGTAGCCGGGGCCGCGCAGGGCGATGACGACGACAGGCATCTGCTCGTCCACCAGCGCGATCGGGCCGTGCTTCATCTCGCCGCTGGCGTGGCCCTCGGCGTGGATGTAGCTGATCTCCTTGAGCTTGAGCGCGCCCTCGAGGGCGACCGGGTAACACAGGCCGCGACCGAGGAAGAGGCAGTCGCGGGCGCCCATGTAGCGACGGGCGATGATCTTGATCGCGGCGCTCTGAGCCAGCAGGTTGTCGACCAGGGCCGGGAGGTTCTGCAGGCCCTCGACCAACTTGCGGGCGCGCTCGGGGGCGAGGGTGCCGGTGCGGCGACCGAGGTGGATCGCCAGCATCGTCATCATCGTTAGCTGGGTGGTGAAGGCCTTGGTCGAGGCGACCGAGATCTCGGGACCGGCGTGGGTGTAGAGGGTCTGGTCGGCGATGCGGCTGATGCTCGAGCCCTGCACGTTGCAGATGGCGACGGTTTTGGCGCCGCGCTGGCCGGCTTCCTTCAGGGCGGCGAGGGTGTCGGCGGTCTCGCCGGACTGGGTGATCGCCAGGGCGATGTCACCGGCGCGCACGATCGGGTCGCGGTAGCGAAACTCGCTGGCGATGTCGACCTCGACGGGGATGCGGGCCAGGCTCTCGATCAGGTAGCGGCCGGTCAGCGCGGCGTGCCACGAGGTCCCGCAGGCGAGCATGACGATGCGGCTGCGCTCGCCGAGCTCGAGCGCGAGGCCGTCGAAGCGCACGTCGTCGACGCCGAGGCCGTTGCCGATCATGGTCGCGTGGATCGCCCGCGGCTGCTCGTGGATCTCCTTGAGCATGTAGTGGCGAAAGCCCTGCTTCTCGGCGGCCTGCGGGCTCCAGTCGACGCGGCGACGCGGGCGCTGGACGGCGGCGCCGGTGAGGTCGATGACCTCGATGCTGCGCGGCGTGATGCGGGCGACGTCGCCGTCCTCGAGGTCGATGATGTGGCGGGTGTAGGGCAGGATCGCGGCGACGTCGGAGGCGACGAAGTTCTCGGCGCCGATGGTGGCGCTGCCGTTGTTCTCACTGATGCCGGGTCCGCCGAGGCCGAGCAGCAGCGGCGAGCTGTGGCGGGCGACGACGATGGTGTCGGGGTCGCTGTCGTGCACGACGGCGACGGCCCAGGTCCCGTGCAGGTGCACGGCGGCGCGCGCGACGGCGCGCAGGAGGTCGTGGTCCGCGGCGAGCTCGCGCTCGATCAGGTGGGCGATGACCTCGGAGTCGGTCTCGCTGGCGAAGCTGCGGCCGCCGGCGGCGAGGTCCTGGCGCAGCGCGGCGTGGTTCTCGATGATGCCGTTGTGGACCACCGCGAGCTTGCCGGCGCGGTGCGGGTG
>NZ_JACCSO010000431.1 GCF_013812955.1 Nannocystis sp.
TCTCGGGCCTGGGCGCGGTCGGGGCGACGAAGCCGAGCACGGCGACGGTGGAGGTGCGGGCGGGGATCTCGATCAGCTCGCGCAGCTGGGGGACCTGGGCCGACCACAGCTCCTCCCAGGCGATACCGAGGAAGCTGCGGGCGATCTTGCCGCGCTGGAACGCCTCCGAGGTGACCTCGAGCGCGTCGCCGAGCTGGTCGGGGGCGTCGCGGGTGATCTGCAGCAGGGCCGACGAGATGATGACGCCGCTGATCAGGTTGCCGGTCTGGCCGATGTAGTACGCCTGCAGCGCGAGCTCACCGAGCGGCGTGGCGTCGTACTCGGCGATCAGGTGCAACAGCGGATGCGTCATGCGCACGCGCTCGGCGAGATAGGCGGCGGGGTCGTCGAAGTTGATGCGCCGCGACGGGGTCGGCTGAGCCAGCTTGTTCTGGCGCATGTAGCGGGCGTACTCGAAGCCGAGGGTGCCGTCGCCGAGCGCGGTCAGCCGGTCGAGCGGCTCGGGCTCCGGCATGTAGCGGCTCTCGAACAGGGCGCGCACGCCGGGCTGCTCGAGCAGCTTGTCGGCGGGCAGGCTCATGCCCCGCAGGTCCTTGAGGCTCAGTCGACCGAACAACTCGGAGATGTCGAGGCTGTCGGGGGCGGCAGCGGCGGCTTCATCGACGGCGACGCCGAGGAAGGCGCCCGCGAGCTTCAGCTTTTTGAAGGGGTCGAACATCGGCGAGAAGGCGAGACCTGGAGGATGGTACCGCACGGGCCGCCGGGGAGGGAACCTCTTGCGCCAGTCCCGACCAGAACTTGGGCCGGGGCCGGGGGCGGGATCTCAGACGAGGACGAGGCCGGGCGGGCGCCGGCTCCGCGGTGGGGACGGGCGACCCGGGCGGGCGTCCTCGGGCCCCGGGACCCTGCCCAGCTGACCGCAGGCGGCCATGCGCTCGTCGCCGCGGGTGGCCCGGATGGAGGTGTTGAGGTGATGGGCCTGCAGGGCGGCCTTGAAGGCGAGCACGCGCTCGGGGGCGGGCCGGCGAAATTCGCTGCCGGGGTGGGGATTGAAGGGGATGAGGTTGAGCTTGCAGGGCAGGCCGGCGACCAGCGCGGCGAGGCGCTCGACATCGGCGGGGGTGTCGTTGAGGTCGGCGAGCAGCACGTACTCGAGGGTGACGCGGTCGTTGCGGCGCAGCGGCAGCGCGCGCAGGGCCGCGATCAGGGCGCCGAGCGGGTACTTGCGGTTGACCGGCATGATCTGGTCGCGGATCTCATCGGTGGTGGCGTTGATGCTGACGGCCAGGCGCGCGGGCGACTCGGCGACGTAGCGCTGGATCGCCGGGATCAGGCCGGAGGTCGAGACCGTGACCCGGCGCGCGGACAGGCCGATGCCGTGGTCGTCGCACAGGATCCGGGTCGCCGCGATCACTGCGTCAAGATTGTGCAGGGGCTCGCCCATGCCCATGAAGACGACGTTCGAGATCCAGGTCTCGGGGAACAGGCGGCGGGCCAGGATCACCTGCTCGACAATTTCGGCGGCGCTCAGATGGCGCAGCAGCCCCATCTTCGCGGTCAGGCAGAAGCGGCAGCCCATCGCGCAGCCGACCTGGCTCGAGATGCACAGCGTCGCCCGGGCCTGGTCGCCGAACACCCCGGGGATCAGCACCGCCTCGATCACCGCGCCGTCATCGGTGCGCAGCGCCAGCTTGCGGGTGCCGTCGCTGGCCGTGTGTACGTCGTTCAGGGCGAGGGCGTCGATGCGCGCGCTCGCGTCCAGGCGGGTCCGCAGGTCGGCGTCGAGCCCGGGCAGGGCCATGGCGGTGGCGGCGAGGTGGCGGTGCAGGCCGGCCCAGATCTTCTCGGCCTGCATCGGGCGCGCGCCGAGCGTCGTTTGGGCCCAGGCGAGCAGCTGCGGCCGGGTCATGGCCTTGAGCCACACCTTGCCGGCGCCGTCCAGCGGAGGCGAGTCGAGATCCTCGAGATCCATGGCGCCTCGCTCTTAGCACGGCGGCCCCGCCCGGTGGTCGGCCCGGTGATCGGGTCCGGTGGATCGGCCCGGGATCTGCCGCCCGGGCGGGCGGCAAGGGCGCGCGCGAGCTCGCCGCTCACCTGTCGCCGCGGCGGTCGGGAGGGTGGGGCTGGAAGCGACGCCGGGTCCACCGGGCGCCGGCGTGCGGCGGTCGGCGAGCTCGAGCACGCGGGCCGCGGTCGTGACGCGGATTGCTCGCGTGGCGGTGCCCGGGATAGAACACGCGGGCCGATGCGGCACCTGCTCTACATCGTGCCCATCTTGCTCGCGCTGTGGTTTGTCGACCAGTGCCTGTCGCGTGACCGCAGGGTCGGCTGGGAGCGCAACGCGATGCGGGGCTACGAGTGGCGCTGGACCAAGGCGGACGGGCGCAAGGTGCTGCTGCTCGGCTCGAGCACCGCGGTGGACTGGCTGCCGCCGAGTTATCTGGCGCCGCTGTTGCGGGTGGACCGGGACCTGCTGCTCGACGCGCACGTCAACGGCTGTCATCAGGACTGCGCGTGGGCGATCGTGCGGCGCGCGGTGCAGGAGCAGCGGCGCTTCGAGCTGTCGGTGATCGGCGTCAATCAGTTCCAGCAATGCGACGATCTGCACCCCAAGCGGAGCTTGCAGCTGCACACGCTGATGCCGACGCGCGACCTCCCGCGGGCGCTGGTCTTGCACGCGAAGGGGGAGCAGCCGCTGCTCGCCGCCGGGCGGCTGCTCGGCAACATCCTCTCGGGCGCCTACGGTGACACCGCCTTCCTGCAGACGCAGTGGCGCGACCAGCTGCTCGGCGCGCGCGATGCGAAGCGAGCCCACCGCTGGTACAGCGCGGTCGCCCCGGCCCGCACGCCGCCGCCGTTCTGCGACTATGCGCCGGCGCGGGTCGCCTACAAGCTGGCGGTCACGGGCGCCCTGCTCGACGACCTCGGGCAGATCAGCGCGCGCGTGGTGCTGGTGCTGCTGCCCGATGTCTCGCTGTCGCAGGTCGACGATCCGGCCCGGGTCGCGGCCTGGAACGCCCATCGCGCGGCCCACGTCGAGCTCGCCGCGACGCGCCCCTTCGTCACCCTGATCGACCTCAGCCAGGGCGGCGCCCGCGAGCCGGCCGACTTCAGCGACGGCACCCACCTCAGCCGCCGCGGCATGACGGTGCAGCGGCAGCTGTTCGCGCGCGAGCTGGCGGCCGCGGGGCTGCCATGAGCTTCGCCAGCCCGGCCTTCGTCGTCTTCTTCCTGCTGTTCTTCTGGGTGTGGCCGAACCTGGCCGGGCGCTCGCGCCAGCGGTTCCTGCTGGTCGCCAGTTACCTGTTTTATGCCAGCTGGAGCGCGCCGCTGCTGCTCTTGCTGGTCGGCTCGACCGTGCTCGACTTCAGCGTGGGCCGGGCGCTGGGCCGCAGCGAGGACCCGGACCGGCGCCGGGGACTGCTCGCGCTGAGTCTCATCGGCAACCTCGGCGCGCTGGCCTTCTTCAAGTATCACGGGTTCTTCGCCGAATCGGCCGCGGCGAGTCTGCAGGCGCTGGGCCTCGATGTCGGCGCTTCGACCCTGGCGCTGGCCCTGCCGGTGGGGATCTCGTTTTATACGTTTCAGACGCTCGGCTACAGCATCGACGTCTATCGCCGGCGCACCTTGCCCTGCGCCTCGCCGCTGGACTTCGCGCTCTACGTCGCCTACTTCCCGCAGCTGGTCGCCGGTCCGATCGAGCGCGCCGAGCGGCTGATCCCGCAGCTCGCGGCGCTGTCGTCGAGGGCCGCGCCGAGGGCCGACCTCTCGGGCTTCGGGCTGATCGCGCTCGGCGCGTGCAAAAAGGTCGTGATCGCCGACAACCTCGCGCCGATCGTGGACGCCGTCTACGCCGACCCCGCGCACGCCTGGGCCCCGGCGCTGTGGTTCGCCACCTACGCGTTTGCGTTCCAGATCTACTGCGACTTCTCCGGCTACTGCGACATGGCCGTCGGCGTCGCTCGATTGATGGGCGTGTCGCTGACCCAGAACTTCCGCGCCCCCTACGCCGCCGCCGGCCCGGCCGAGCTGTGGCGGCGCTGGCACATCAGCCTGTCGGCGTGGCTGCGCGACTACCTCTACGTCCCGCTCGGCGGCAATCGCCGCGGCCCCTGGCGTACCGCCCGTAACCTGCTGCTCACCATGCTGCTCGGGGGCCTGTGGCACGGCGCGGCCTGGCACTTCGTGCTCTGGGGCGGTTATCACGGGCTGTTGCTGGTGGTGTTTCGACCTGGCTTTTGGGACAGGATCAACGCCCGCCTGCCGCTGCAGCCGCTGGTCCGGCTGCTGCGCTGGTTCATCTTCTTCCACCTGGTCTGCCTCGGCTGGGCCCTGTTTCGGGCGCCCGACCTGGCCGCGTGCGGGGTCGTGCTGGCCCGCCTGCTCGACCCGCGCGGCTGGCAGTTCGGCTCCTGGCTGCTCGCGGTCGAGGCCTCGGGGGAGGGCGGGCTGCTGGCGCTGTGGGGCCTGGTGATGGCGACGCTGCTGCTCGTGCAGGTGGCGGGCCGGGTCGGCTCGGAGGAGTGGGTCGCGCGGGTGTGGCGGGCTCCGCCGGCGCTGCGGTTCCTGTTCGTGGTCGTGCTGGTTTATGCCTGCGTGCTGCTGGCGCCCGAGGCCCCGCAGCCCTTCATTTATTTTCAGTTCTGAGCGTAGACTCGGGCCGCATGTGCGCAGCGAGGGACGAACCGGGGCGCGCGCCCGGAGCGGGCTCCGCGGGCCTGACGATCGCTTCGACGGTCGCGCTGTTCGTGCTGACGATCGGGGTCGACCTCGCCGCGGATACGCGCCGCGTGTTCGGCTACCTCGCGGCCGACGCGTTCTATTACCTGACGGTCGCGCGCAACATCGGTGATCACGGGTCGCCCAGCTTCGACGGGGTGCACCCGACCAACGGCTATCAGCCGCTGTGGCAGTGGATCCTCGGGCCGCTGCACGCGCTGGTCGAAGCGCTCGGCGCCTCACAGTACGTGCTGCCGATGCTGGTGCTGCTGTGCATCGCGGCGATCGCGGGCGGGCTGGTGCTGCTCGGGCGCGCGCTGACGCGGCCGGATGGGCACCTGTCGCCGCTGTTCCCGCTGGTCGTCCCGGGGGTGTGCGCGCTGCTGTCGACGCCGCTGTTCGACCCGCGCCACGACGCCCCCGCCTTCAACGAGCCGGCGACGGCGCGGCCGGTGTTCACGACGCTGTGGAGCTTCGCCAACGGGATGGAGACCGGCGCGCTGCTGCTGGTGTTCGCCGGCGGCCTGCTGTGGTGCGTGCGCCGGCCGCAGGTGGTGAGTGTGCGCGCGGCGCTGGGGCTCGCGGGGCTGGCCTTCCTGTTGACGCTGGCGCGGCTCGACCATGTGTTCTTCGCGGCGGCGCTGCTGGCGGCGATGATGGCGTCGGGCCCGGGGGCGAGCCGGCGTCGGGCGCTGCTCGCCGCCGGCGTGTTCGGGGCCCTGCTCGCGCTGTTCCTGCTCGCCAACAAGCTGGCCTTCGGCGCGGCGCTGCCGATCAGCGGGGCCGCCAAGTCGACGTTTCCGCAGGTCAGCGGGACCAGCAGCGGCGCGCTGGTCCGCATGTTCACCGATCCGCCGCGCGCCTGGGTGTCGTGGGCGGCGCGGCTGGTCCAGATGCTGTTGCCGGCGCTGATCGCCGCGCTGTACGTCCCGTGCACGCTGCGCCTGGTGCGGGTCGGCTGGCGCGTGAAGCTGCGGCTTCGCGCCGGGTGCGAGCGCATCGACTGGCTGCTGCTGTGGCTGACGCCGGCGGTGGTCGTGCTGGCGCTCTACGACTTCCTGTTCGTGCGCATCATCCATCATGGCAACTGGTACTTCCCGGTGTCGACGCTGTTCGCCTCGCTCGCGGTGATCTCGACGCTGGACCGCGTGCCGGCGCTGCGCCGCCTGGCCCGCTCGCGCCGGGGGATGATCCTGTGGCTGGCGCTGTGCCAGGCCGGCGTGCTCGCTTACTTCTTTCGCGCCCACCACCACCCGCGCCATCAGGAGCAGCTGGCGAGCTTTTATTACGACGAGGCGCCGCGCGTGCGCGCGTTTTATGGCGACACACCGCCGCGGCTGCTCGAGCTCGACGACGGCATCGTCGGTTATGCGACCGGCTTCCCGGCGATGTCGGCGACGGGCCTCGCGCTCGACGCCAGGGCGGCCCGGGCCATGCAAACCGGGAGATTGCCCGACCTGGCGATCGCTCGCGGCTTCGATCGCTTCACCTCATTGTTTTATCTCGACACCCTCGAGGGCATGGCCAGCGGCAAGGACAAGCGGGCGGCGCGGTGGCGCTTCACGCTCGAGTATTACGCGGCCGATCCGCGGTTCGCCGTCTATCGGCTGCAGCGGCGCGAGCCGGCGGCCGGACCCTGAGGCCGGCCAACGCTCGCTGCGGGCGGATCAGCAGGGGCCGTTGAAGCAGCAGTCGCCGAAGTTCACGCAAGCCGCGTCGCAGTAGCAGTTGCCCCCGTCTCCGCCGCACTGGCAGGGCGAGCAACTGTTCGGGTCGTCGGCGCAGTCGAGCGGGCAGTTGCACGAGTCCTCGCCGGCCTGGCATTGACCGTTGCCGCAGACGATGCTCATGCAGGCGGAGCTGTCGTGGGTGCAGGTCGCGGAGCACTTGAGGGCGCCGCTGTTGAAGCCGAGGCCCTGGCAGCTCTGGCCGCCGAGGTCGGCGCCCTCGCAGGCCTCGGGGCCGTTGCGCACGCCGTCGCCGCAGTACTGGCACTGGGTCTTGTTGAAGGTGCAACTCGCCGGGCTGCCGCAGATCAGGGCGCCGCCGTGGTAGCTGCCGCCGTTCGGTGAGACGAGGTTCTGGCAGCCCTGGCCGCCGAGCTGGTCCGCTGTGCAGGGAGAGCCCTGCTGGCCGCAGTCGCACTCCTCGCCGCCGTTCTTGATGGCGTCGCCGCAGGACTCGCTGACGCACTTGCTCTTGTCGAAGGTGCAGTTGGCGGCGCAGCTCAGGGCGCCGCTGGAGAAGCCGAGCGTGACGCAGTCCTGGCCGTTGAGGTCGGCGCCCTCACACTCCTCCACGTCCTCGATCATGGCGTCGCCGCACTTGATCATCGGGCCGGTGGTCGAGCCGGTCGCGGGGCCGGTGCTCGCGCTCGGGTCCACGCCGGTGCTCGTGTCCGGGTCGACTGCGGTGGTCCCTGCGACCTCATCGGTGCTGCCCGCGGTCATGCCTCCCATGTCGGGGCGGATCATCTCGCCCGTGCTCGAGGTCGGTGACGAGGTGCCGCCCTCGCTGCCGTCCGGGGGCGGCGTGGTCGTCGGCACGGAGCTGGCGAAGCCGGATTTACCGGTGGACTCCTCGCCGCCGGCGCAGGCAGACAGGGCGGCGATCACGAGGACGGCGGCGACGGAGCGAAGACCCATGCTCGCATCATAGGAGCGCGCCCGGAAACTTCGGAGCAGGAAAAGCACCGGGGGCGGTATTTGTGGCGCTGCCGGGGTCTGCGAATGCCATGGCCCCTTCATCCGCGGTCAGGCTCCGGTTGCAGCGACAGCTCGTGTTACAGCTTTTTGCCGCCCCTGCGGGCGAGCGCGTAGGCGATGCCGGCCTGCAGGGTGCCGCAGGTGGTGAGGTTGGAGAGGTTGGCCTCGATGTTCACGAGGGTCTGGGCGACCTCGGGGCGGATGCCGGTGAGGATGACCTCGGTGCCGAGCAAGCGGGCGGCGTGGGCGGCCCGAAGGATCGCGTTGGCGACGGCGGTGTCGACGACGGGCACGCCGGTGATGTCGAGGATCGCGAACTTGCCGCGCGAGGTGGCCAGGCCCGACAGCAGGCTGTGCATGACCTGCTGGGCGCGGGCCGAGTCCATCATGCCGATCAGCGGCATGACGAGGATCTCGTCGGCGATCGGGATCAGCGGGGTCGAGAGCTCCTCGATGGCGAGGGCCTGGGCGCGGATGATCTCCTGCTGGCGGCGGGCCTCGGCCTCCTCGGCCTGCTTGCGCCCGGTGATGTCGGTGTCGATCTCGAGGACCGCGTCGGGCTGGCCCTTGTCGTCGCGTCGCAGCACCCAGCGGCTGGAGACGATGATCGACTGGCCGTCGCTGCGCCGGTGGGTCAGCTCGCCCTCCCAGTAGCCGCTGGCGAGCAGCCGGCGCTCGATGTCGCGCAGGTCGAGGTCGGCGCCGGTATGCAGGAGCGTGTTGCGGTCCTGGCCGACGGCCTGCGCGCGGGTGAAGCCGAAGATCCGCTCGGCGCCATGGTTCCAGTAGGAGATCTTGCCGTCCAGGCCGCGCACGCGGATCGCGTCGTGGGCGAGGTCCAGGAGCTCGGCCTGCTCGCGCAAGGCGACGGTCTGGCGATCGATCTCGTGCTGGGCGCGCACGCGGTCGGTGATGTCGTGGGTGATGCCGACCATGCCGTTCAGCTCGCCCGCGGGGGTGCGCATCGGCGTGTAGCGGGTCTCGAGGGTGCGGCCCTCGACCTCGGTGATCGAGCTGTGGGGCGTGCCCGCGAGGGCCCGACGCATGCTGTCGGCGCTGTCGCCGGTGTCGCCGTACAGGTGGAAGGCGTTGAGGCCGACGGTCGCGCCGGGCTCGACGCCAATGGCCCGCAGCGCGGCCCCCTCGGAGACGAGGATCTTGCCCTCGCGGTCGATCGCCCATGCCATCAGATCCAGGCCGTCGAATACCGCCCGCACCACTTCTCTGAAGTCCCGCATCTCATCCATCGTGGCGGCAGTGTAACAGCGGAGTTCCGATTATCCGGCGTCCATTCACGCTCGTCCAATTCGGTTACCGCATTGTCGCTACATTTCAGCACACTGTCGGCATTCTATATGCAGGTGAGGAATCCTCGCGAGCGGACCGACGCTCAGGAGCCGGCGGCGGGCAGGTGCCGATCGAGCCAGGCCGCCAGCGCGCGCCACAGCGGCTCGCTCGCGCCGGTGAGCAGGCCCATGTGATCGGGGCGCAGGTCGGCGAAGGCTGGATCGGTGCCGAGCTCCCAGGTCGTGCGTTCGGGGATCGCGGTGGTCAGCCGCAGCGCCGCCGCCGGGTGGGCCAGCAGGCGGTCGCCCGCGCTGACGACGTGCAGGCAGGGGCAGCGGATCGCGGCCAGACCGGCGTGGTAATCGACGCCGTCGCGGCCATGCCATACGCCGTTGCGCACACCTCGGGTGATATCCGCCCAGTAGCCGGCCGCCTCGTCCATGCTCCCGAGACCGAAGCGCGCCGAGGGCAGATAACCGGCGACCGCCGCGATCACGGCGGCGGCGGACATCGTCGTGCGCTTGACCAGCCAGCGCGCGCGGCTCGGCTCGCAAGTGCGCATCCAGACGTCCATGGCGAGGCCGACGTGGGCGGCGACCGGCGCCGCGGGGTTCTGGCCGAGCCAGGCGAGCGAGGTGTGGGCGAACAGCGAGTGGCCGAGCAGGACCACGGGCAGCTGCGGGGCGAGCTCGCGGGCGAGGTCGACGTAGAGGCCGGTGTCGGCGACCAGCTGGTCGTAGGACCAGTCGCCGCCCTCGCGCGGGGTCGGGCCGCTGCGGCCGTGGCCGCGCAGGTCGGGGAGCAGCACGCGAAAGCCGGCGTCGACCAGCGTGTGCGCGAGGCCGCGGCGGCCGGGGCGATAGGTCCGGCGATCGACCATCATGGCGTGACCGGCGATGACGAGGCCGCGGGCGGTGCCGGTCGGGATTAGGTCGAGGACGTCGAGCTGCCAGCCGTCGGGTGCGCGGATGCGGTGAGCGGGCAGCGTCATGAGGTCGCGGTCATGGTCGCGCTCAGGCGCGGGTGGCCGAGAACAGGATCAGCGCCCCGCGCCGCTGGGCCTGGAAGTCGCGCAGGCCGTGGGTGCGGCAGGTGCCGGCGAGCTCCTCGACCTCGAAC
>NZ_JACCSO010000447.1 GCF_013812955.1 Nannocystis sp.
CCGCCAGCACGCCCTCAGGGACCTTGAGCGCGCGCAGGACGCTGGTGTCGGTGACGCCGTAGTCGGCGAAGGCCTGGCGGACCGCCGGATACAGGACCGGCAGCGAGACCTCGGTTGCGTCGCGTCCGCCGTTGCTGAGCGCCGCGAATTGCAGGCGCATGATGCCGACCTTGTCGACCGCCATCGGGAAGCGCAGCTCCTGCGACTGGCCGGCGGGGATCTCGATCGCCTTGCTGGTCTCGCCGGACATCACGACGTTGGTGCCGCGGGTGCCGACGATCAGCGCCTGCGGCAGCTCGGTCTGGTTGTCGACCATCACCGAGGCCTGGAAGCGGTCGCCGAAGTTGGCGAAGCGCGGCAGCGAGGGGCGCAGCATGATCGGCTTGCGGACCTTGACCTGGGCCTCGGCCGAGCCGAAGTGGTCGGGTCGGTCGGGGTCGACGGCGACCGCCATGATCCGGAAGGTCGTCAGGTTCTCCGGCATCGGGATCTCGATCGTCGCCATGCCGGTCGGGCCGACCACCACCTCCGGGTTGAAGTAGGCCGTCGTCGCGAACAGCGTGCGCAGCGAGATCGGCTGGTTCATCGCCACGCTGGGATCGAGCAGCGCGGCCGACTCCTGAGATTCGGTCTCGAGGCGGTCGCGGCTCATCTTCCGCTCGGCCATCCCCGGCGCCGGCTCGGAGGGCACCGCCATGGTCGGTACGGCCAGCCCGATGGTGCCGACGCCGGCCCCGCCGCCGCCGCGGCCGGTGCCGACCAGGCCGAGGCCATCGGCGCCGAAGCTCTCGCCGTTGCGGCCGTCGGCCATCGCCCCTCGGGGCGCCTTCTTGCCGTCCTTGTTGCCACTGCGGTTGCGCCCCTGGTCCTGCGCGAGGTCGTCCTCGCGGCGCGCGAGCAGGTACTGGCGCAGGTCGAAGAGGCTGACGCCGGGCGAGCGGCTGTGATGAAAGAAGCTCAGCGGGTCGGGGGTCTTGTAGGCCAGCAGCGAGAGCACGCCCTCGTCGACGACCATCACCGCGACCGCGGCCTTCTGACCGCGGCCGTCGGGGCCGCGGGCCTGGATCTCGAGCTTGAGGGTCTCCTTGGGGGCGATCTGGCTGCGATCTGGCTTGAGGGTCAGGTCGATCTTCTTGGCGGTGGTCGCGAGCGCGAGCGAGACCTTGCCGGTGGCGACCGCGGGGCGACCGAGGTCCTGGCCGGGCGGGGCCCCGGGGACCTCGATCCGGCCGCGGACCAGCAGCACCGCGACCTCGACGCCCGGGATCATGTCCTCGGTCAGCGGGATGTCGAGGGTCGCGGCGCCGCCCTCGACGACGAGCTCGCGGTACTCGACGATGCCCTCGCGCTCGATGATCGCCAGGCCGCGGGCGCGATCGAAGGGCGAGCGCAGCAGGATCGTCGCCTTCTCGCCGGGCTCGTAGCTGCGCTTGTCGGGCACCAGGTCGACGCGGCGCTGGTCCTGATCCCAGACCACCGCGTCCTTGCCGTACACGTACAGGTTGTGGCGGGTCAGGGCGCGGCGGCCCTTCTCGTCCTTGATCTCGGCGCGCAGCACGTAGCTGCCGGCCTTGTCGACCGCGATGTCGCAGCTGGTTGGCGCGACGTCCGAGGTCAACTGACAGGTGCCGACCGGAACGTCGACGGTCTCGTATTTGTAGGTCCAGCGGCCCTGCTCCTCGACGGCGCTGCGGCGGGTCTCGCTGCGCACAAGTGCGAGCTCGATCGGGCGCCCGCTGAGCCGCTTGCCGGCGACGTCGACGACGACGGCCTCGAGCCGGGCCCGCTCGCCTTCCTTGTAGACGCTGCGATCGCTGCGCAGGCCGACGTAATGATCCGCGGGGTGCACGACGAAGCTCTGGCGGCCGGCGATCGCCTGGCGGTTCTGGTCGGTGACCATCGCCTCGAGCGTGTACGTGCTCGGGGACGGCGGATCCGGCGGGCCCTTCGGCGCCGGCAGGGCCGGCTGCTCGGGCTCGGGCTTGACGCCCCACTGGGTCTCCTTGGCTTGCAGCACGTGGCTGACCGCGAAGGCGCCGCTGGTGTCGGTGTCGCCGGCGCCTTGCTTGACCAGCAGCTCGCCGCCGCCCATGCCACCGCGCATGTCCATATCGCCGCCCCACATGTCGCCGTGGCCGCGCCACCACCACGGCTGGGTGGTCGGACCGAAGCTGAAGGCCTCGTGCTCGGAGCCCGGCGGGCGGAAGGTGGTGTCGCTGCGGCGCAGCGTATAGCTGACCTTGGCGCCGATCATCGCGGCGCCGTGCAGGTAGCTGGCGCGGACCTCGGCCTCGAGGGTGTCGCCGTAGACCAGGGTGGCCGCGGCCTCGCGCAGGACCTTGACCTCAAACTCGGGCGCGCGATAGGCCTCGACCGCGAAGCCGTGCCAAAAGCTCTGCTCGTTGCTGAAGAAGCCGGACGGGAACTTGAGCTGGAACTGATAATTGCCGAGGTCGCCGTCGGCCGGGATCGCCAGGTCGACGCTGAAGGTGCCGAGCGGGCCGACCTTGACCTTGCCGGTGAGGATCTCCTGGCCGCGCGGGCTGGTGACCACGTAGTCGCACTCGACGTCGCTGCGCCACGGTCGCACGCCGCCCTTGGGGCCGCGGGTCTCCTCGCGCACGATGCCGGACATGTGCACGGTCTCGCCGAGCTTGTGCGGCTCACGATCGGTGAAGAAGAACGCCTGCGGCGTGGCCTCGCTCTGGTCGTACTGCCACGACGAGTACGAATCGTCGACCGTGGCCTGCAGCGGCACGTAGGCGAGGTCGCCGTCGAGCCTGGCCAGCAGGTAGGGCTGGCCGCGGATCTGGCCGTGCTTGATCTCGGCCATGCCGCGGGCGTCGCTGGTGCCGCTCCACTCCGGCGACTCCGACTCGCTCGAGTGCAGCGCGAGCGCGACGCCGGTCAGCGGCTCGCCGGTCTCGAGGTCGGTGACCAGCACCACGCCGCTGTCACCGTCGAGCGCGGCGCTGATGCCCAGGCGCGTGACCTCGACGATGTTGCGCAGCTGGTGGCGGTGCTTGTAGCCGTCGTCGTCGATCTGGTTGCTGCGCATGCCGAGCAGCAGCAGGCTGCCGGGCATGGGCGCCATCTCGCGGACCTTCTGCGGCAGGATCATCGCCTCGATCCGCGAACCCGAGACGTCGTGCACCTTCGCGGTCGTGCTCTTGCCGAGGAAGGGCTGCCAGTCGTCGCCGTAGTGGTGCTCGCCGAGCACCTCGCGCAGCTGCTTGGCGTCCATGCCGCGCGCGCGGACCTCGACCTCGCGCAGGCCCGCGACCTTGAGATCGAGCACGCCGCTGTGGGAGGGCTCGAGCACGATCGGGTCGCGCAGGACCCCCTCGAGCCGCATCGACGCCGCGAGCGGCTTGAGCGTGAAGGTGGTCTTGAACGGGCGCTGCAGGGTCTGCCCGTGGATGTCGCGCACGCCCGGATCGACCTCGACGGTGTAGGTGCCGAGGCCCTGGAACTTGCCGGTGAGGTGGATGCCGCCGCCGTCGCCCGTGACCACGAGGTTCGGCACCTCCGGGCTGATGCGCACGCGCGTCGGCAGCTCGGGGTCGTCGACGACCCCGGTGCTCGCGCCGAGCGTGACGCCGCCGGTCGGGCTGCAGTCCCAGCTGTAGCGCTCCTGGCAATGCGGCGCGCTCAGGGTCAGCGGCGGGTAGGTGCGAAACTTGGCGGCCAGCGCCTTGCTGGGGTTCGGACCCTCGCCGTACACGCCCGCGGGGATCGTCAGGGTGTACTGGGTGTCGGCCTGCAGCTTGCTCGCCGGTCGCAGCACCAAACTGCGCTCGGGGCGAAGGGCGAGCGCCTGGGCGCGGTAGGGCTCCGGCAGCCCGCCGTACGCGGCCGGATCGACGACCTGGACCGCGACCTCGGAGCCACGACCGACCAGCTTGGCGGCCGCGCCGAGGCGCTCGCGCTGGATGTCCTGGTTGAACTGGACGATGACGATGCTGTCGAGCTCGGCGATGTCCCACTCGCTCGGCTGGCTGTGCTCGATCGCCAGCACCGGGGTCGAGAACTGCCACTGCACCCGCTTGCCGAATTTTGCGCCGCTGGTCGACGTCTCTCCGGCCGCGACCGCGGCGGTGTAGGTCGTCGAGAACGGCATGCGCCCCTCGGGCTCGAAGGCGATCATCTGCGTGCCGAGCCAGCGGAACTTGCCGGGCGGCTGCGGCGTGATCGACATCGGCGAGCGCTCGAGCTTGAGGTCGTCGATCGACGCCAGCGGGATCATCGGCTGGTTGAACACCGCGGTGACCGAGCCGACGAGGCCCGGCTCCTTCATGATCGGACTGGTGCGCAGCAGCTGCAGCGGACCGACCGGCGCCTGATCCTGGGTCTGCTTGCTCGGAGGCGCGGGCGGCGGGAACGGCAGCTCGACGCGCTCGCTGATGCTGGGCGGCGGCTTCGGGCCCGCGACCGGCTTCAGCTCGGTCGTGATGTCCCCTGCCCCGGGCTCGATCGGTGGGACGCCGGCCCACAGATCGAGGGCCTGTCCGGCGCTCGGTGGCGGGCGGACTCCGTCGGGCTCGCTCTTGACGTCGGGCGCGGGCTGGGTCGGGGTGCAAGCAATTGACCACAGCGCGGCGGTCAGCAGGCTCAAGGGGGCCCAGCGCGGGAGGATCAGTTCGGGTCGACGCATGAAGGAGCTCCGGTGCTGCGGCCAACGCCGCGGCGAGTCGCATGCTTACACACCGGTCTGCGCGGATCCATAAGCGCATGGCCGCGAGCTCGCGGATGAACGCCGTTTCAGCGCAAGCGATGCGGCCGTCGCCGCGGTCGCTGCCGTTGCGACCGCGCGCGCTCGTCGACCGATGCACCCGCACGCGCTCGCGACAGCGCCTCGCATGATCTCCCCCGGGCACAGAATGTTGATATTGTCTCGCCGCCTCGCAGCCGCGGTCGTCGCGGCCCCGCGCGGCGATGCGCGGCGATGCGCGCGAATTCGCGGCATCGCGAACCATTGCCTTGTACCCCGTTGGATCGACCGCCCTGCGGCGCGTGGGCTTGCCACGACCGCTCTCAAGGAGATGACTGTGACCAGTGTGAACACCCCCATGTCCCGTGATGACGTGCTCAAGACCTTCGCGCCGCTGCTGCAGAGCTACGGCCAGGGGCCGGCCCAGGTAGCGACCAGGGCCGAGGCCGCGGAGCAGGCCAAGACCCACGACATCGTCGAGCGCGCCGCCTCGTACACCGTCGAGAGCATCATCAAGAGCCTCGCCGACCTGCAGGTCAACCTCGGCGGCGCGATCGACAGCCTCGCCGATCGGCTCGAGCAGGAGGCCAGCAAGCTCGGCGAGCTGCGCCACGCGCTGGCCGCGGAGAGCCGCCGCCTGCACGGGCTGCGCAACACCCGGGTCGCCGCCGAGGCGCTCGAGATCCTGATCCAGGATCACAAGAAGAAGGTCCAGGTCCTCGACGACAAAGCGGCCAACGAGCGCGCCGATCTCGAGGACAAGATCGGCAAACAACGCGACGCGTGGGCCCGCGAGCAGGCCGATCGCGCGGCGGCGCTGGCCGAGGGCGAGGCCAACCTGGCCAAGGAGCGCCGCGCCAAGGAGGAGCAATACACCTACGAGATCGAGCGCCAGCGCAAGCTGAGCGCCGACGAGTACGCCGAGAAGAAGCGCCTGCAGGAGCGCAGCCTCGCCGAGTCGGGCGCGGCCAAGGACAAGAACTGGGGCGAGCGCGAGCAGCTGCTCACCGCCGCGACCGCCGAGATCGAGGCGCTGCGCGCCAAGGTCGAGGGGCTGCCGAAGCAGCTGGAGGAGGAGAGCAAGAAGGCCCGCGAGCGCGCGATCGGCCGCATCGGCGGCGAGGCCAAGCACGAGGCCGAGCTGCTCGAGAAGGAGAGCGCCGCCAGCATCCAGGTGTACGAGCTCAAGATCAAGTCGATCGAGGAGCGCATCGCCCGGCAGGTCGCGCAGGTCAACGACCTGCAGAAGCAGCTGGTCACGGCGCTCGAGCAGACCCAGATCCTCGCCCAGAAGGCGATCGAAGGCACCTCGGGGGGCAAGAAGTAAACCATGTCCGCCAAGACCTTCACCAGCCGCAGCACCAAGACCGAGATCCTCAAGGCCTACAACGAGCTCGCCAAGGAGCTCAAGCAGCAGGGCAAGTCCGGCCCGCAGAGCAGCGCCCCGAGCCAGGCGTCGGGCAGCAACGACGGCAGCAGCAGCAACGGCAACGACGACGACGAAGTGGAGCACCCCGTGACCCAAGGCCATGCCTCGATCGAGACCATCATTCGCGACCTGAACGGCGTGCGCGCCCGCCTCGGCGAGTCGGTCGGCGCCCTCCAGCAGCAGCTCCTCGGCGAGGCGACCCGCCTCCAGGACCTGCGCAGCGAGGCCGAGGAGCACACCACGCACCTCAAGCAGCTGCACGGCATCGAGGTCGACGACGAGACGCTCGGCGGCCTGGTCCGCCGCTACCAGGAGACCCAGCGCAGCGCCGACGAGTCCCACGCCGCCCGCAAGCACGGCTTCGAGGCCGAGCTCGAGGGCAAGAAGCTGGCGTGGCGCAAGGAGCAGGACGAGCGCGCGCGCAGCGTCAAGGAGACCGACGAGGGGTCGCTGCGGGCCCGCAAGCGCGAGTCCGACGAGTACGGCTACGAGACCGAGCGCGCGCACAAGGCCGAGGCCGACGCGCTGGCGCAGACCCGCAAGACCCAGCAGGCCGAGCACGACGCGCTCAAGGAGCATCACGAGCGCGCCTGGGCCGAGCGTGAGAAGGAGCTGGCGCGCCGCGAGCAGGAGCACACCGAGCTCAAGGCCCGGACCGTGGCGTTCCCGAAGGAGCTGGAGGCCGCGCTCGCCAAGGCCGAGGCCGAGGGCACCGGCATCGCCAAGCGCCAGGCCAAGATCTCCGCGGACCTGCAGCAGAAGGAGAACGAGGGCAAGCGCCGGGTCTACGAGCTGCGCGTCCAGCAGCTCGAAGAGACCGTCGGCAAGCAGAACGAGCAGATCAGCGAGCTGTCGAAGCAGCTGGCGAACGCGCTCAAGCAGGCCCAGGACCTGGCGATCAAGGCGATCGACGGCGCCTCGAGCTCGAACTCCTACGCCGCGGTCAAGGAGATCGCGCTCGAGCAGGCCAAGACCTCGGCCAAGACCAAGTGAGCGCTGGTCCTCGGGACATGTCGCTTATGACATGTCCCGTAGGACAGATTATAAAACCGCAGGTCCCCGAGGCCAGGTCCTCGGGGTCTTGCGTTGGGGGCTCGGCGATCTCAGGCGGCGCCGGCGAGCGCGGCCAGGTACTCGCGGACCACCGTGTCGAGGCCGACGAACAGCGCCCGGCTGATCAGGGCGTGGCCGATCGAGACCTCGTCGAGGTGCGGCAGGCGGCGAAACAGCGGCAAGTTGTCGAGGTCCAGGTCGTGGCCGGCGTTGACGCCGAGTCCGAGGCCGTGGGCCAGCTCGGTCGCCTCGGCGTAGCGGGCCAGGGAGGCCTCGCCCTCGCCGCGGGCGAAGGCCTGGGCGAAGGGTTCGGTATAGAGCTCGATGCGCTCGGCGCCGAGCGCCGCGGCCCAGCGGATCGCCGCGGGCTCGGGGTCGACGAACATCGCCACGCGCACCCCGTGGCCCTGCAAGCGGCGCACGATGGCGCCGATCTCGGCGACCGAGGTGCTCGCGGGCCAGCCCGCCTGGCTGGTTATCTCACCGGGCAGCACCGGCACGAGCGTGCACTGGTGCGGCCGCAGCTCGCAGACCAGGTCCATCAGGTCGGGGCGCGGGTCGCCCTCGATGTTGTATTCGACGCCCTCGCGCAGCGGCGCGAGCGCGGCGGCGATCTCGATCACGTCGCGGCGCTGGATGTGGCGCTCGTCCGCGCGCGGGTGCACCGTGATGCCGGAGCAGCCCGCGCCGAGGATCGTGCGCACCGCCGCGAGCACGCTCGGGACCTCGCCGCCGCGGGCGTTTCGCAGGGTCGCAACCTTGTTCACGTTGACGCTGAGGCGAGCCATCGCCGCCGCTCATAACACCGACGCACCGGCGCTGTCACTCGAGAGCGCCCCCTGGACAGGCGTGCCCGCGGCCGCTTAACCTCCAGCCATGCAGCGACGCGCCTCCTGCCCCGTGGTCGCCGTGATCGGCGCGGGCTTTTGCGGGACATTGCTGGCGATCTTGCTGGCCCGGACCGGCGACGTGCGGGTCCTGCTGGTCGATCGCCGGGGCCGCTTCGGCCCGGGGCTGGCCTACGGCGAGGCCCAGCGCCAGCACCTGCTCAACACGCCCGCGGGGCGCATGAGCGCGTTCGCCGACGATCCCGAGCACTTCACGCGCTGGGCGCGGGCCCGCGACCCGAAGGTCGAGGGCGGCAGCTTCCTCCCGCGGGCCGTGTATGGCGCGTACCTCCAGGATCTGCTGGCGAGCGCGATCACGCCCGAGCCCGAGGAGGAGGACAGCGACTTCGATCCGCTGGGCGCGACCTGGCGGCCCGGCAAGGCCCCGGAGCCGCCGCCGCGCCGCGACGAGGGGCCGGGCATCATCTGTCTCGAAGGCCAGGTCATCGATCTGCTGCCGACCGGCGACGGCATGCGGCTGCGCCTCGCCGACGGGCGCATGTTGCGGGTCGACCGCGCCGCCATCTGCACCGGCAATCCCCCGCCCGCGGCCGTCCCCGGCCTGCCTGAGGCGCTGCGCGGCGACCCGCGCCATGTCGCCGACCCCTGGACCCTCGACCCGAAGCAGATCGATCCCGGCGCGCCGGTGCTGCTTGTCGGCACCGGACTGACGGCCCTCGACGTCGCGCTGGCCCTCGCCGGCGCCGGACATCGCGGCGTGCTGCACCTCGTCTCGCGTCGCGGCCTGCTGCCGCGCTCGCATCGCTCACCGGCGCAGTATGCCGATCATGTCCGGCAGCCCAAGCATCATGCGACGCCCGAGGTCGCGAGTTGGCCCGCCACCGCGCTGGGCATGCTGCGCGCGCTGCGGGCCGAGCTGCGCCGCGCCGCGCAGCTCGGGGTCGACTGGCGTGAGGTCATCGCCAGCCTGCGACCGGTCACCGCGGCGCTGTGGCGGCGCCTGCCGCTGGCCGAGCAGGCCCGCTTTCTCCGCCATCTGCGCCCGTTTTGGGACAGCCACCGCCACCGGGCGGCCCCGGCGACCTTCGACCCGATCGCGGCGATGCAGGCCGCCGGTCGCGTGCAGGTGCACGCGGCCCGCCTGGTCGACGTCGTCGAAGTCCCGGAGAACGGGCGCCTGCAGGTGACGCTCGCGCACGGCCAGCAGCGCGCGTCGCTCGAGGTCGGGGCGATCGTCAACTGCACCGGTCCAGCCACCGACCTGCGCAGCGCCGGCGATCCGCTGGTCGCTGCCCTGCTCGCCCGCGGGCTCGGCCAGGTCGATCC
>NZ_JACCSO010000455.1 GCF_013812955.1 Nannocystis sp.
CCCCCCCCCCCCCCCCCCCCCCCCCCCCCCCCCCCCCCCCCAATGCCGGGGTCAATGCCAGGGTCAGCGCCAGGGTCAACGCCGGGTGCGTGGCGGGTGCCTGCGGTCACTGTCGCTGTCGAGTTGCGCAGCGACGAGCTTGCACCCATGAGCCCGGCAGACACGACCTTATGAAAACCCTGGCCTTGCGAATGTATAAAGTTTGGCCTGGCGCGGTCCGGCGAGCCGCAGTGATGTAGAGCGCGCGAGACATCGTTCATATCACCACAGCAGCGGGCGTATGCCGCGCCGCGTCGAGTCGGCAAAATCGACCAACAGTGGCAATATACGGGCGCGGCGCGGCGGTCGCTTCGGCGCGTTCTCTAGCGCCAGCTGCGCATATACGGCCACCCTGTAGGACGGAATGCGCATATTACAATGCCCTACCTTATTGTCGCGCTTGCCCGCGCGTCGTCGTCTGGCCGACCGGTCGTTTCACTCTAACCTTCGCGCACCGAGCCACCCGGGACCCCGGGGGACTCACAAACCCAACGACTGAGCTTTGGAGGAACTATGAGATCCGACGACCGCACCTTCGACCGCGATGACCAAAACCGCAACCTCCGCAATAACCAGCAGGACCGAATGTTCGGCCGCGGTCGCGACGACTCTGACCGTGACGACGATCGCGGCCTCATGGACCGCGCCAGCGATGCCATGGACCGCGCCGGCAATACGGTCCGCTCATGGTTCAACGACGACGACCAGAACCAGAACCAGAACCAGTACCGCGGCGGTGACTACCGCAACCAGGACCGGGACTATCGTAGCTACGGCCAGGACGGCGACGAGTCCCGGCGCGGTCAGCAGGGCCACAACGTCGGCTACAGCGGCCAGGGCTACTCGGGCGGCATGGGGAACTACGCCCACGGCAGCCAGGGCCAGTTCGGCCAGGGCATGGGCCAGAGCGGCATGGGCCAGAGCGGCATGGGCCAGAGCGGCATGGGCTCCCAGTACGGCCAGGACCGCGACCGCTTCGGCGGCCAGGGCGGCATGAGCTCCCAGGACCGTGACCGCTTCGGCGGCCAGAGCGGCATGGGCTCCCAGTACGGCCAGGGCCAGTACGGCCAGGGCGGCATGAGCTCCCAGTACGGCCAGGGCCAGCACGGCCAGGACCGCTACGGCCAGGGCCAGGGCCAGTACGGCCAGGGCCAGTACGGCCAGGGCCAGTACGGCCAGGGCGGCATGGGCTCGCGCCAGGGCCAGCAGGGCAACTACAGCGGCGGCGGCAGCTCGGGCTACCAGGGCAGCCAGTCGTGGCGCGGCGAGCAGGGCCAGGGCGGCATGAGCCAGTACGGCCAGGGCGGCAGCATGAGCCGCGGGCGCTACATGGGTCGCGGCCCGAAGGGCTACAAGCGCTCCGACGAGCGCCTGACCGAGGAGATCAACGAGAAGCTGACCCACCACCCCGACATCAACGCCGAGGAGATCGAGGTCAAGGTCCAGAGCGGCGATGTCACGCTGACCGGCACCGTAGAGGATCGCCAGACCAAGCGCATGATCGAGGATGTCGTCGAGGAGGTCTATGGCGTGGGCGAGCTGCATAACCAGCTCCGCGTCAGCCGTGGCTCGCAGCAGGGCTCGCAGAGCTCGCAGCAGGGCTCGCAGAGCTCGCAGAAGGGCTCGCAGAGCCTGTCCGGCTCGCAGGGCTCGCAGGGCTCGCAGGGCTCGCGCGGCAACGACGGCCAGAGCCAGAGCAGCTCGGGCCTGAGCAGCGGCTCGAGCACGAGCAGCGAGCAGGGCAGCACCGGCTCGGCCGACAAGTCGCGCGGCAAGTCCTCGAGCTGAAAGACTGGCCAGTGAACGCGCCGTGGCCGATGCCGCGGCGCCTGAAGGCCGCGGTGGTGCATGCCGCCGCGGCCGCTTTTTTTGTTCACCGATCGTGGGGCCCGAGGCCCCGGAAGAGCATCAGATCATGAGAGCACTACGTTGGTACGGCAAACAAGATGTCCGCGTCGAGACCGTCCCGGATCCGACGATCTTGCACCCGCGGGACGCGATCTTGAAGGTCACGTCCTGTGCGATCTGCGGATCGGACCTGCACCTCTACAACGGCTTCATCCCGACGATGAAGAAGGGCGACATCCTCGGCCACGAGTTCATGGGCGTGGTCGTCGAGGTCGGGCCCGAGGTCAAGAACCTCGCCGCCGGCGATCGCGTGGTCGTCCCGTTCAACATCGCCTGCGGGCAGTGCTTCTTCTGCAAGAACCAGATGTTCTCGCTCTGCGACAACACCAACCCGAACGCCCACCTGGCCGAGGCCGCCTTCGGCTACTCGCCCTCCGGCCTGTTCGGCTACTCGCACCTGTTCGGCGGCTACGCCGGCGGTCAGGCCGAGTACGTGCGCGTGCCCTTCGCCGATGTCGGCGGCTTCAAGGTCCCCGAGGGCCTCAGCGACGAGCAGGCGCTGTTCCTCGGCGATATCTTCCCGACCGGCTTCATGGCCGCCGAGCACGCCAGCATCGCCCCGGGCGACACCGTCGCGGTGTGGGGCTGCGGCCCGGTCGGCCTGTTCACCATCAAGTGCGCCTACATGCTCGGCGCCAAGCAGGTGGTCGGCATCGACCGCGTCCCCGAGCGCCTGGAGAAGGCCCGCGTCGACTGCGGCGCGACGATCATCAACTACGAGCACACCGACGTGCTCGAGGCGCTCAAGGAGCTGACCCAGGGGCGCGGCCCGGACGGCTGCATCGACGCGGTCGGCATGGAGGCGCACGGCTTCGGCCCCGAGGCCTGGTACGACCGCGTCAAGCAGGCGGTGCGGCTCCAGACCGACCGCCCCACCGCCCTCCGTGAGGTCATCAAGGCCTGTCGCAAGGGCGGCGCGGTGTCGATCCCCGGCGTGTACGGCGGCTGGGTCGACAAGTACCCGATCGGCGCGGCGTTTAATAAGGGCCTCACCTTCAAGATGGGCCAGACCCACACCCACCGCTACATGAGCGCGCTCTGCGACCGCATCGTGAACGGCGAGATCGACCCGTCCTTCGTCATCACCCACCGCATGGCCCTCGACGATGCGCCGCGCGGCTACGACATCTTCGCCCACAAGGCCGACAACTGCATCAAGTGCGTGCTCACCCCGTGATCCCATGATCCCATGACCTGAGGCCCACGAACGAAGCGCGCCGGCGCTTGGGGAACCCGAGCGCCGGCGCGTGCCGTTCAATTGTTCAGCGGGCCCCGCCTCACTGCGGCGAGACGTTGCTGAGCGCGACGCCGGTCATGTCGCTGTACGTGTACGCGCCGACCAGCCCGTTGAAGGTCTGGAAGGCCGCCGGATTGGCGAGGTCGATCCGGAAGGCCTGCGCGCCGATCGACACGCCCCAGACGTAGCCGTAGTAGTCGATGCTGATGCCGTGCACGTACTGCGGCAGCGGGTAGGTCGTCTTGACCTGCAGCGTCTCGACGTCGATGGCGACGATGTTGTTGTTGCCGCCGCTCATGTAGAGCGTGCCCTTGTCGTCCTCCATGCAGCCGCCGCTGCCGCCGACGTACAGGGTCTGCCAGGTCTCGGTCATCGGGTCGAAGCGCGAGGCGTTGCCCGAGCAGGTCCAGACGTAACCGCTGGAGCCGACCGTCATGCCGTAGCCGCCGGAGACCATCGGCCAGGTCTTGTACTGGAGGGTCTCGGCGTCGACGAACAGCAGCGTGCCCTGGCCGAGCTGCGAGCCCCACATGTTGCCCTTCGCGTCGACGGCGGCGCCGTACATGCCGAAGTAATTGGGTGCGATGCCCGGGATGTTGACCGTGTCCTCGACGGCGCCGGTCGTGCCGTTGAGGCGCACGACGTCGACGCCGGGGAACTGGCCCTCGCTGGCGCCCGAGGTCCAGACCTTTTGGTTCTCCCAGGCGCAGGTGTTCTTGTTGAAGGTGCCCGGCGTCCAGGCCGCGGGGCGCTGGCTGACATAGTTGAAGGGCGTGTACCAGGCGACGCACTCCTCGACGCCCCACGGCAGCACGTTGCTGTCGACCGAGGTCTGGATGCCCGGCATGCCGTTGCTCTCGACGCAGTTGTCGACGCGCGCGTACACCTTGGCCATGCCGCCGCTGCGGTTGGCGACCGCGACATCGCCGGTCAGGTTGACCGAGGTGCGCGAGGGGCTGCCGGCGGAGTCGGGGCGCACGATGTAGCGGCCCTTCTCCTGCAGCGTCTGGGTGTCGATCTTGCTGATCGTGCCCTGCGAGCTGTTGGCGATCCAGATGTACGAGACGTCCGGCTCACCGGGGCCGCCACAGGGGTCGCCGAGGTCCGCCGGCATGCCCGTGCTGGTCCCGGGATCGGTGCTGGCGGCCGTCGTCCCGGGGTCGCTGTCCGTGGCCGTCAACGCGGCCGTCGACTCGGCCGCCGTCGACTCGGCCGCCGTCGACTCGGCCGCCGTCGAGGTCGAACCCGTCACGCTGTCACTGACCGAGCCAGCCGTCGCCCCGGTGTCCGTCGCGCTGCCCGTCGGTGTCTCCACCGTCGTCGAACCATCGCTCGCCGACATCGTCCCCGTCGCGGTGATCGTCGCCGTCGCCGTTGCAGACTCCGACTCTCGGCCGCCGTCATCGCCGCATGCCGACACGAGACCCGCCACCAACACCACTGCGCTCATTTTCATACGCTGCATAGTCAAACTCCTTAACCTGACGACCACCTTAGCGGGCCTGCCCCGATCCATGCGAGCAAATCTCCGCCCCAGCGCTCGCGGTGTAGGGGGTTTTCTCGCGTCCCGCGGGCCGGTCACGCGCGCGAGCGGCCGCGGGCCCACGCGACATCGAGGACCGCGCGCATGCTCGCGCACGCCTCGCGACTGGCGTTGTAGTGCTCGCCGCCGTAGCGCCGCGCATCCGCGACCAGACCGACCGCGTGCAGCCCGCCCGCCCGCGCGAGGAACAGCGCGCGCGGAAGATGGAAGCGCTGGGTGCAGACCACGGTGGCGACTTCACCGAGCACCTCGGCGGCCCGCTGCATCGTCGTCCAGGTGCGCAGGCCGCCGGGGTCCTCGAGCACGTCGGTGACCCCGTGGCGCGCGAGCCAGGTGCGCATGCCATCGACCTCCGCGGGTCCACCGGAGATGAGCACGCGGGTGACGAGTCCGGCGCGATGCAGCGCGAGCGCGGCCGCCAGCCGGTCGGCGAGCATGTCGGAGGGCGTGCCATCGGGGGACACGTACGCGCCCGGCACGATCGCGACCTCCGACGGGGAGATCTGGTCGACCTGCTCGAAGAGACAGCCCGCGCAGGCCCGCGAGATCGTCCGCTCGGCCCGCTTCGCCAGGCCGGTCACGGTCCCCAGCGTCGCCAGCAGGTGCAGCGGCGCGGCTCGCAGCCGCCGCCGGACCAGCCGCGTCCCGGTCCTGAGCCGCGAGGCAGGCATGCTCAGCGCCGGCGACGGCGAGCGAGGCCCAGCAGCACCACCAGCGCCCACCACGGCGCGCCGCGGTCGCCTGCGACGCTACAGTTGAAGGCGTCGTCGTTGGAGGTGAAGACCTCCGCCTCGAGCGCATACACCGACATCGTGGCCTCGACGCCCGCCGCCCACGCGGTCACGGTCTTGAGGCTGTCGCGCTCCGGGTCGTGGGCGTAGACCAGCACGTCGCCGGCCTGGTCGAAGGTCCTGCCCTCGATGTCCCAGCCGAAGCCGACCCCATAGACCGGCTCACGCAGCTCGTCGTAGGCCTGCGCCACCACCAGCCAGTCGCCCTCGGACTCGGCCGAGCTCGCGCCCTTGCGATGGATGAGATCGATCGCCGCCACCGCCTCGGGCCCGACCACGTCGACCTCGACCCGCTGCAGCTGCAGCCCGCCGACCCACAGCTCGAGCGCCTCGAGCCCCGGCGCCTCGCTCGCGGAGATCTGCACGATGTCGCGGTTGTCGGCCGCGCGCGAGTGCTGGATCACCGCATCGATCGCCGGCGTCGTCGTGACCTCGAGCTGCGTCGATCCCTGCAGGCGCAGGTCGTCGTCCAGATACTGGACCACGAACGACGCGGTGCCGCCGGCCAGCAGCTGCGGGTGCGGCGTCTCCCCGCGAAAGTCCTCGTCCTCCAGCGCCGCGATCGCCGACGCGAACAGCAGCACGCGCGTCGGGACCCGCACCTCCGCCGAAGCGCTGCCCTTCACCTCGCCGTTCGGGTCCAGCAACAGCAGCTCCGTCGTGCCCGCGCCCGTCGCCACCAGGTCCAGCGCCAGCGTGTGCGCGTCCACCCAGCGCGGCTGCGGGTCGCGCAGCGACAACACCCGCGGGTCGGTCACTCGCACCGTCCAGCCGGTGAAGTTCGTGGCCTTCTCGCGGTCCTCGATGTAGGTCGTGAAGCTCGCTCCCAGCACGTAGGGCGTCGACAATTCGTCACCGAAGTCGGCCCGGGGCGCGCGCTCGAGGAACCGGCTGTTCACCGAGTCCGTGAACGCGAACTCGCTGGTACAACCGCCCAGCAGGGCCGCCGCGAACAACGGGAGCAGGAGGCTGCGCATGGCCTCCAACCTACCCCCGGACGCGCCCGCGCTCAAGGGTCAGTGACAAACTGTCAACGCGCCCGGCCCGGGAACGCCAATATGTACGCCCGCGATCGCGCGGATGGCGGGCGATGGGCAGGGGCTGCTGCGGGCTGTGGGGCGGGTCACTCGGCCCTTGCGCGGGCGCCGGCTGCCCGGCCGAACGGCGTCTGGGCCCGATGAATTGCGGTAGGGTGCGCGCCGCCATGGACCCGCAAAGCCCGCTCATGCTCGCACCGCCGCCGCCCGAGCGCCGCTCGATCCCCTGCACGGACCCGGCCACGGGTGAGTCCCTGGGCGAGGTCCCCGTCATGGACCGGGCCGAGGTCCAGGCGCGGCTGGTGCGGGCCCGGGCCGCGCAGGCCGCCTGGCGCGAGACCAGCTTCGCGCAGCGCAGGCGGGTCGTGCGAAGGATCCTCGATCATGTGCTCGAGCACAGCGACGAGCTGTGCCGGATGATCTCCCGCGACTCCGGCAAGACCCTCGAGAACGCCGCCGTCGAGCTCTGGCCGGTCTGCGAGGCCATGCGCTGGAACATCGGTCGGGCCGAGGCCGCCTTGCGCCCGCAGCGGGTCTCCTCCGGCCTGCTCAAGCACAAGCGCGCGCGCATCGAGTATCACCCGCTCGGCGTCATCGGCGTGATCTGCCCGTGGAACTTCCCGCTGCAGAACGTGCTGGCGCCGGCGATCCCCGCGATCATGGCCGGCAACGCCGCGCTCGTGAAGGTCAGCGAGTGGACCTCCTGGTCCGCCGCTCGCATCCAGCGCATCTTCGACGAGGCGCTGCAGGCCGAGGGTCACAGCGCCGACCTCGTGCAGCTGATCACCGGTTATGCCCCGACCGGCGCCGCGCTGGTCGCCGCCGGCGTCGACAAGATCGTGTTCACCGGCTCGATGGCCAACGGCAAGCGGGTGCTCGCCGCCAGCGCCGAGACCCTGACCCCGGTGATCCTCGAGCTCGGCGGCAAGGACCCGATGATCGTCTGCGACGACGCCGACCTCCAGCAGGCCGTGCACAACGCCCT
>NZ_JACCSO010000481.1 GCF_013812955.1 Nannocystis sp.
CACCCGGGCCCTGCGCCACGGCTCGATCACCACCGCCGCGCGCGGGCCCGCCAGACCGACGCGCAGCGACCCGGTGCCGGCATCGAGCCACGTCGGCGAGGTCGCGGCGAGCAGCTCGGCCTGCATCGCCACCACGCGCCCGAGATCCCAGCGCAGCGCCAGCGCGGCACCGACCAGCAGACCGGCGCCGCCCGGGCCGCCTCCCAGCGTCGCATAACCACCGAGCACGCGCCGCAGCGGCGGCGCGCTCACTGGAGCAGCAGCGGGTCGCAGCGAGGCGAGCATCTGATCGAGCGCTTCTTCCGAAAGCACCGGTGACGGTGGTGCGTCGTTCACTGGCGCTACATCCCACGCCGTGACCCGCGCGAGGGGTGCTTGCGGCGGCGACTGGTTCACGTCGGGCACCAGGGTCGGCGGGAGCGCTGACATCGGCGGCGTCGTAGTCGGCTGCGCCGGCCCGGCCAGATGCGCGGTGACGGCGGTGTGTACGAGCTCCGCGGTGCGCAGCGCGGTGAGGGCCGCGGCCTCACCATCGAGCGCGAGCGCGTCGATCCGCTGGCTGTGTGCCTCGCCGCCGGCCGGGTCCGCGAGCCATACCTGGGCGTCGGCGACGTCGCCGCGGCGGTGCAGGCGGACCACCGCGAGCGCGCCGTGTTCGGCCATCAGCTGCGTCGGTTCGGGCTGGTCCGGCAGCTCTTCGACCCGCACACCCATGACCCGCAGCTCGTCGCGCGTGCGCTCCTCGGCGGCCCGCCAGCGCCCCTCCGCGGCCCGCAGCAAGATCACAGAAATGTCGGGCTCCGCCCGCACCGGGGTCGATGCCAGCGCCAGCGCGGCGGCCATCCCGATCAAAAAACCATCACGGCGCTGCAAGGATCGTCCGCGCCAGGGTCGCGCGACTCCCTTGGGGGTGGTGGGCGAGATAGTCGGTCGCCGCCGCGCGGCTGCCCGCGTCGTCGCCGGCGTCGCGCCGCATCTGCATGATCCTTCCGCGAGCCTGCTCGGCCAGCGCACCGTCCGGCTGCTCGCGCAGATACGCCGCAAACAGCTCGGCCGCCGCCGCTGCATCGCCCGCGAGCTCGAGCGCGACGCGACCGAGCAAAAAGCCCGCCGTGCGCGCCCGGGGGTCGCGAGGGAAGCGCCGTCGCAGCGCCTCGAGAGCCGCACGCGCGGGCCCTGCCGCTCCGGCGAGCCGAGCGCTGTGGGCCAGGCGGTCGAGGTCCTCGGCGTCGAGGCGCGCGAGCAATGCGGGCAGACCGGCGCGCTCGGCCGCCGCCAGCGCCTCCTCGTGTTCACCCGCCTCGGCGAGCGCGCGCCAGCGCACATCGGGCGCGGGACGCTGCTGAGAGGGCTCCAGCACCGGCTCCACGACGTCGAGTGGTTCAGGTACCGGGGGCGTCGCTGCGATCGCGGGCGGGTCGCGCAGCTCGAGGCGCTGGCCGGCCGAGAGCCGGTTGCCGTCGCCCTCGATCGCCTCGCCGCGGACCCGCACGCTGCCCTCGGCGACCTCGACCGCGAGCGTATTGGTCTGCGGCTGCCAGTCGACGCTGAAGCGGGTGCCGGTGACATCGATCGTGAAGGGACCCGCGACCACCAGCCACGCGCGGGCCGGGTCCGGCGTGACGACCAGCTCGAGGCGGCCGCGCTCGAGGTTCAGCTGCACCCGCTGCGCTTCGGCCTGGGCCAGTCGGGCCGCCGCGCCGGGACCGAGGGTGACGCGGCTGCGATCCGAGAAGCTGACGACGACCGGGGCCTCGGCGGCGGCGAGGAAGGCCCCGGCCGCGAACGGCCGATCACCGACGCTGGCGATCATCGGCGCGGTGCGAGGCGCCCTGCCGCCGATCCACAGCACCAGCAGCGCCGCGGTGACGGTGAGTGACGCGAGCCACCACCAGCCGCGCTGGTCGCGAGGCGCACGCGCCCCGCGGATCACGGCGCGTCGTTGAAGGGCGCGGCGCTCGGGGCTCGGCCCGTCGCCGATGTTGCGGGCGACCTCGCGGATCAGCGGCTCAAGCGGGTCCATCGTCTCTCCCTTCATGGCCGGCGCGCAGGCGTTCGGCGAGCACGGGGTCGCGTTCTGCGTGCCGGCGAAAGCGCGCCTGGGCCGAGCTTATCCTTCGCTTGATCGTCGCCAGTGAGCAGTCGCAGGCGGCCGCGACCGCGGTCAGCGGCTGCTCGTCGATGAAGCGCAGCGTGAAGGCGATGCGTTCGTCGGCGGGCAGCCGCTCGAGCGCCGCGTAGGTGCGGCGCAGCAGCTCGCGGGCCTCGTGCGAGGGCCCGGGCGCCTCGGCCAGCTCGATCGCCTCCGGCGCGCTGCGCAGCCACAATCGCCGGATCCGCCGGCGACGGATCTCGCTGCGCACGGTGTTGATCGTGACCACCACGACCCAGCCCTCGAGCGCCGCCGCCTCGCGCAGCCGCTTGATCCCCGCGAGCAGGGCCACGAACACCTGCTGCACCACGTCGTCGTGCGCCTCGTCGGCGCCCAGCACCCGCCACACCAGCCGGTTGACGGCGCCCTCGCAGCGGTCGAAGAGGGCCGCGCCGGTCCGCGGATCGCCGGCGCGCGCCATCGCCAGCAGCAGCTCGGCGTCGACCTCGGGATCCCGGGCGCGCCGGCCCCGGGGCGCCTCCGCCCCTCCCTCGTCCGCCGAAACTACCTGCAGCCGCATCTGGCCCCCAAGGTCGCCCGGTTCGCCGCGAACGGCTCAAAAAACTTCGTGGCCCGGCGTGCGGAGGCCCGCGTGGCCGATCTCCCGCATCCACGCGGCCTCACGGGTGTAGTGTGGCGGACATGCGAGGCCTCGCGCTCGGCACGCTCGTGCTCGCGGCATGCATGTCCGGGGGTGGGCCGGCGAGCACGCCCGCGGAGCCCACGGCAGCCCCGCCCACGACGACCCCCGCGGCCCCGTACACCGCGACGGCGACGGGTCCGCTCACCGTCACCGACGTGGTCTGCGAGCGCGCGGTCCGCTGCGGGACCATCGGCCGCTCGCAGCTTGGTGCGTGCCTCGAGGGGCCGGGCCGCAGCCGCCTGGCCCTCGTCTGGGGTTACGACCACCGCTTCGACCGCGACGGTCTGGTCGCGCGCGGCCGGCTCACGCTCGAGCACGGCGATCCGCAGGCCTGCCTCAGTTTTCTGGCGAGCGCGCCGTGCGGGGTCAAGCCGATCAGCTTCCCAAAAGCATGCGGATACACCGGACCCACGCCAGAGCTGATCGCCGCGGTCGCGCCGGGCGGCACCTGCGAGCACTGGCAGGAGTGCATCGACGGGTTTTGCACCGCCCAGACCGCCTGCGAGGGGGTCTGCGTGGCCCGCTCGCCGCAGGACGGCCCCTGCGACTCGAACCAGATCTGCCGCGACGACGCTTATTGCTGGGAGGGCCGCTGTCGGCCGCGCACCGATATCGGTGCAGCGTGCGGCGGCCACTGGCAGTGGTGTAAAGATGGCCTGATCTGCGACGGCTACCGGCCCGGCAACGACAGCGACCATGACTATACGCGCGAGCAACCCGGCCGCTGCAGCGCCGGCAAGCTGCTCGGCGAGGGCTGCGTGCCGCCGGCCACCACCGCGAGCGAGGTCTGCGTCGCGCCGCTCTTCTGCGACTGGGGCTCCGACCAGCCGGTGTGCCGCGAGCACCTCTCCGCCGGCGCACAGTGCCGCTGGCTCGACGCCTGCGCCGACGGCCTCGCCTGCGTCGGCCTCACGCTCGGCGGCCGCCACCACGAGAGCAACCACTACGGGGTCCGCAAGCCCGGCCGCTGCACGCCGGCGCTCGACGCCGGCGACGCCTGCGACCCCTCGGCCTTCATCACCGGCTGCCCGGCGGCGATGGTCTGCGACCTGCAGCGCCGGGTGTGCCGCTCGACCGGCCACGCGGGCGACCCCTGCGTGTCGGTGTGGCTCAGCAAGCCGCCGCCCGACGACGTCCCCTCACGCAACGACAGCTGCTTCGGCGACCTCTATTGCGACCCGGCCACGCGCACCTGCAAGCCGGAGCTGGCGAAGGGTGCCCGCTGCACGCCGGTGAAGTTCGGGGTCGAGGACAGCCCGTGTTACCTCGGCGAGTGCGACCCGAAGACCCGCCGCTGCGCGCCGAAGTGCCCGAAATAGCGGGCATGGTGTGCGAGCATATGGGGGCATCATCGCGCCCATGCTCCGTGTCCGCACCCCGCTGCTGGTCCTGCTGCTCGCCCCGGCCTGCGGCGCCAACCCTCCGGCCGCGCCGGCGCCCCGACGCGCGCGCCGGGCAAGCGGCCCCGGCAGCCGCGGGCTAAGTCACGGATGCCCGCAGAACCCCGTTCCTGGGGCTCGGATGGCCGATCTGGGTCCAGACGGCCGACCTTCCCCGGTTTGGGGCTTGGGGCTATCGTCCGCGACTCCCCATGTTCATGCGATCCCGTAGCTCTCTCGTCGCGCTGTTCTCGACGCTCCTCGGCGCGTGTGGCAACGCGAACATCCAATCGGCCACGCCGCGTGATCAGCTGCCCGACCTGCTGGTCTCGAAGGAGCTCATGGCCGAGGCCGGTGCACGCCACAAGGTCGGCGGCGGGGGCAGCAACGCGGTCGCCTACGAGCCCCGCCCGAGCAGCAACAGCGGCGGCCGCAGCGACGATCGCGACGACAGCGACAGCGACGAGGATGCGAGCCCGGCCGTGGCCAAACGCAATGGTGGCAGCGGTGGCGGCGGTGGCGGCGGTGGCACGGCCCTGGTGTCCGCGGCGCCGCAGCCGGCCAGCTATGCGCTGGTGATCGGCATCGAGAAGTACCGCGACGTCACCGCGGCGACCGGCGCCCGCTACGACGCCGAGCGCTTCGCCGAGATGGCGCGCACGACCCTCGGCGTGCCGGAGGACAACATCCACACGCTGCTCGACGAGCGCGCGGGCAAGAGCGACATCGCCAAGCAGATCCGCTGGCTGCAGAGCAACGTGCCCGCGGGCGGCCGCATCTACGTGTACTTCAGCGGCCACGGCGCGCCGGACCCGACCTCGGGCGTCTCGTACATCGTGCCCTACGACGGCGACCCGCAGTACCTCACCGAGTCCGCGATCAAGATGTCGGAGATGCTCGGTGACCTCGAGAAGACCAAGGCCAAGGACGTGCTGGCGATCGCCGACTCCTGCTTCTCCGGCGGCGGCGGCCGCTCGGTGCTCGCCCCCGGCACCCGCCCGCTGGTGCGCGTGCAAGAGGTCAAGACGACCGCCCGCGTCGCCCTGCTGTCCGCGTCGAGCGGCGCCGAGATCTCCGGCCCCTCCGCCGACGGCCGCGGCGGCCTCTTTTCTAAATACCTGATCGACGCGATCGGCTCCGGTCAGGCCGACATCAACGGCGACGGCCAGATCTCGCTCAAGGAGCTCGAGGACTGGATCAAGCCCCGCGTCAAGCGCGAGGCCAAGAAGGCCAACCGCGACCAGACCCCGAACGTCCAGGTCGGCAAGAAGCTCGGCGCGCCCAATGACTTCATCGTCTCCTGGGGGTACGCGCGGTGAATCGCTGCACGCTTGCTGTCCTTTTGACCATGTCCCTCGGGGCATGTACGAAGCAGGGCTTCCTCGCCGCGCCGGAGGCCGACCCCGAGGTCACCGGCAAGGTCGGCAGCTTCTCGACCGACACCCACTTCCTGCTCGAGCCGACCTCCGAGGCCGAGGAGCTGCTCGGCCGCGCGGTCCATATCAGCAAGGACGGCGGCTGGACGATCGCCGGCGAGCGCGCCCCTGGCTGCCAGGTCCGCGTCAAGCGGTCCACCGCGGAGTACGAGAAGTCGTACCGCATCGGCCTCGGCGACATGACCGCGATCTCCGGCGGCTACACCGAGCTGCTCCAGCTCGAGGCCCGCTACGGCCGCTCGGTCGAGGCGGCGATGAAGATCCAGAACCTCGAGACCCTCACCGCCGACACCGAAGGTCCGTGCGGTGAAGTCATCGTCAATTCCGTGCGCATCGGCACCGGCGAGCGCCGCCTGGTCCGCAAGGCCGAGGCCGGCGTCCAGGGCCGCGTCGGCAAGGGCCCCGTCGTCGTCGCCGCCGGCCGCGAGGGCCTCACCGACGTTTCTGATGAGATGAAGTGGACCAGCCCCCAGGGCTACGCCTTCACCTACGGGGAGCTGCCCCAGCGCAAGGTCTTCGACTTCCAGGCCAGCGTGCCCAACAGCGTCGTCGACGGCCAGGAGATCGAGTTCGAGTTCAACGCCAGCGAGGATGCATATCTCGTGGTCTTTTTTCTGGAGGAGAGCGGCGCGGGCGCGGTGCTCTATCCGAATGCGCTGGTACCCGTGCCGATGGTCAAGGCCGGCAAATCTCTGACCCTCCCGACGCCTGAGGAGCTGAAGATCGCCGCCCAACTGCGCGACCCGTTGATCCCCGCGCGCGAGACCCTCGTGGTCTATGCGTTCACGACCCGCGAGGAATTTGAGCAGTTCAAGCCCGCCGCGATGGGCGACGGCGACAATGCGGTCCCCTACGCCGCCAACCTGACCCAAGCGCTCGCGGGCGTACCGATCAGCCGCTGGGCCCGGTCGACCCTGACCTACGACATCCAACCGAAGAGCTGAGAGCGACACGTCCATGAAGACCCGCACCTTCCCCGTCCTGCGCATGATGCGTATCACGCTCGCCACGCTCTGCAGCCTGACCCTCGCCCTCCACACCAATGCCGTGCAAGCCCGCGCCGGCGAGCCCGAGCCGGCAGTGGTGGACCCCGCCGACGCCAGCGACGACCTGCCCCCGAAGGCCCAGAAGCACGTCATCAAGGGCCTGCAGCAGTTCGAGGGCGGCGCCTACAGCAACGCCGAGGAGGAGTTTCGCCGCGCCGCGTTCTTCGCTCCGAAGTGGCGCTCGCTGCATTTTAATTTAGGCGTCGTCGCCGAGGCCCAGGGCAAGCTCGGCACCGCGCTCAACGAATACAAGTCCTTCAAGCCCTACGCCTCGCCCGAGGAGGGCATGGTCGTCGACCAGCGCATCTACGAGCTCAACGATCGCCGCAAGAAGATCGCCAGCGGTTACAAGAGCCAGATCGCAACCAGCGCGATCGCCATGTCGCTCGGTGTGTTGCTGCTCGGCGGCGGTGGGGCGCTCATCGGGCTGGCGATCAAGAACAAGAAGGAAGCCGACTCGAACACGGATACGCCCGGGGACTTGAATGACGCCGCGCTCAACGCCCAGCGCACCAAGTTCCTGTACGGAGCCTACTTTGCGATCATCTTCGGCGTGCTTGCGATCGGCTACTCGTTCATTCCATTGACAAAGTCGATCAAGTCCAAGCGGCAGCTCGAGGGCATCGCGCTCGGGAAGACGCGTTTGCACTGGAACGGCGGCGCGGGCGTTCGCCTGCGCTTCTAGCCGCGATCTCCGGCGCTGGCCCCCGGTCTCTCCCTCACGCGCGCAGATCTGCGCGATGTCGTCACCCGAGCTCCGGGGCCGGTCACGCGCCCGTCAGGCGAAATACCACCGACACACCGGCGTGCACGCTGATCTTCCCGGTCGCCATCGTCTCGCCGACATGCGGCACGGTCTCGTTGTTCATCACATAGTTGCCGATCGCCGGCGATTGCCACATGCCCTGGGGTCCGTCCTCCTCGATGCGCAGCGGCTCGCCGATCGTCTGGCCCAGCGCAGCCGCCATCGCCTCGGCCTTGGTGCGCGCGGCCTTCACGGCGAGCACGCGCGCCTCGGCGCGCTTCTCCTGCAGCGCGCTGCTGTGAAAGCTGACCCGGTCGACGCGGTTGGCCCCGGCCGCGAGCATGTCGAAGAGCAGGGCCTCGACCTTGTCGAGGTCGTGCAGGGTCAGCGTCATGCTGCGGCTCGCCTGGTAGCCGATCAGGCGCTGGGCCTGGTAGCCGCCGTCGTAGCGCGGATGCAGCGAGAGCTGGTCGCTCTGCACGTCGCAGTCGGGGATGCCGTGCGCGCTGACCACCCCGAGCAGCGCCGTGGCCCGCTTGCGGCTCTCATCACGCGCCTGGTCGAGGGTATCGGTGTGCACGTCGAAGGCGATCACCACCTCGAAGCGGTCCGGTGCGGTCAGGATCTGCGCGTCGCCGTTGACGGAGATGGTCCGGCCCACCGGGATGTTGATGCCGTTCCCATTGGCTGCATCGCCCGACGCCGGAAGCTGCACCATAAAAGGCTCGCCGCGATCCCGCTGACAACCCGCGCATCCGAGCAAGCCGACCATCACCACCAAAGCAGTCCTGAGCATGTCCACGAGCGTACGCCCATCGCCCTCGCACGAGGTAAGAGCTCGGTAAATGTTCGCGCCCGGGCGTCCGCGCGCTCCCCGCAGGCGAGCGCGCGGGGTAACATCGCAGCCATGTCACTACGCCCTTATGCCGTGCGCCGCCCGCTATGGACCCTCATACTCGCCCCGCTGCTCGTGTCCGCCTGCACCGAGCGGCCGACCGGGGAGCAGACCAGCGCGGGCGCATCGAGCTCGAGCGCGAGCGCGCCGGACAGCTCGAGCACGGACCCGACCACGAACCCGACCACGAGCACGGGCGGGTCCACGGGTTCCTCGGACTCCACCGACGGCGCGACCGGGACAACCACTTCCACGTCGACCACCACCACCACGACCACCGCCACCACGGAGGCCACGACGTCGCCATTGACGGGCACGGACGGCAGCAGCAGCGACAGCAGCGGGTCGATGTCGTCATCGACCGGCGGCGCCGGCGGGCTGGTGCTCGATCCTTCGACGCTGGTGATGTTCGAGCTGCCGATCGGCTCGATCCGCTACGCGGTCGGCGGTCATGACCCCGGGCACAACACCTGCGTGGCGATCATCTTCATGAATCCGGGCAAGGAGGAGCACTGCGACGACTTCGAGGTCGGCGAGGGCGGCATGTTCCCGTACGTCGTGATCACCCCCGACGCCGCCCCGCCGTGCATGGACTGGGGCTACAGCGGCAACGTGACGGTCGACGCCGCCAGCGGCTGCATGCAGGTGAGCTCGGAGCTCCCGCTGGCGATCACCATCGACATGAACCTCAGCGTCAGCGGCGACATCTTCAGCGGGACGATCGCCGTCGCCAACAAGTAACGGTGCCGCCTGCGCCTTCGTCCGGAGCACCCCGAGAAATCACGAGAAATGTGATTTGCCAGGTGCCTCATCCGGGCAAGTGCGCTATATCCCCGCCCGGAGATCCGCTCATGGGCTTTGGCCGCAATCCCTACGTTCCCAAGGCCCAGGCGGCCGAACAAAAGGCCCAGGAGGCCCCCGACGAGACAGCCCGCGCGCGCGCGTACCGCGAGGCCGCCCACGAGTGGGACCGGGCCGCCGAACGCGAGAAGCCCGGCAAGATGCGCAGCGAGTACGAGGCCCACGCGGTCCGCACCCGCGAGCTCGCCGGCGAGTGAGCCGCGCCGTGCCTGCCGTGGTGAGCCTGCCGTCGCGGCCGCTCACTTCTTCGTGCACTCGGCGACCTTGAAGGCCACCTTGGTGACCCCGAAGTGTGGCACCGAGCCGCCCGCGCTGATGGCACCCGTGTCAGCGGGCTGACGCGCGCAGGCGCCGGATCCCCACGGTGATCGCGGCGATCCCGGTCACGAGCATCAAGCCCCCGGCCGCGATCTTCACGGGGCTCGGCGGCTCGACGTGGTGCACGCCGTCGCGTGTGCCCGCGAGCAACTCTCCGAGCTCGGCGACCACGCGGTCGACCTCGGCGCGGGCGACGGGCATGCGCAGCAGGGCCGTTCCGGCGCCATCGACCAGCACCGCGTCGATCTCGCCGGCCTTCGGCCGCGCGACCACTTTGGCCGCAGATACCTTCGCCAGCGCGACCGTGTTGCTGCGATCGGGGATCCGCCGCGTCACCGTGCACACGTCGGCGGCGGCGTCGCAGTGCAGCTCCATCTGATTGATGCCCAGCGCCCCGAAGGCAGCGGCGCCGATCAGCATACAGATCCCGAAGATGACGAAGATCGCCGGCGGCGGAGGTGTGGCCATCTCGCCAGGATATCCTATGCGCGAGCCCCACGCGCCGGGGGGCGCGAACCCCCGCCATTGGTAAAATCGCGCCGCGAACAATCGATGCAATTGATCGGCCGGCGATGGACGCTCTCCGAGCGCCCGCGAGGGCGAGCCGGACGGACGGGCGCACGCGCATATGCGAGCGGTCGGGTCGCGGCGTGGTCGTTTTCATCGGGAGTGTTCATGCGACAAAACAAGGCTCGTCAGTTCTTGTTCGCCGGTTCCGTGGGTCTGTGTATTGCGCTCGGCCTGCCGGCGGTCGCCGGCGCCAAGGTGCCCTCGACCGAGGAGACCGTCAAGGCGGCCAAGGGGTCGAAGCAAGTAGCCCGCCACTGCCCGCCAGGAGGTTCAGGGCCGGACCGCTCAGACCTCCTGGCGACGCACCGACCAGATGAAGCCGTCGTACCAGAAGTGCATCAGCGAGACCACCAGGGTCACGCTCAGCGCGAAGCGCTGCGAGCTCGCGACGAACTCGGCCCAGACGCCGTAGGTCCCGGCGATCGTGAGCATGGCGAGCAGCGCGAGCAGCTCGCCCCAGCGCACGTGCTCGAGGCCCAGACGCCGGCGCAGGTTGCCGCGCTCGCTCCACCATACCAGCCCGAAGTATTGCCAGGCGTGGAAGAAGTTCATGATGAAGAACGCCTCGCCGAAGCTGTTGAAGCCCCAGGTGTAGATCGAGCACGCCCCGGTGGCGACCAGCAGCGCGACCTTTTGTGGTGATACACGGTAGCCCTGGCGGTGCAGGCGGAGATAACCGAGCACATACACGATCAGGTAGAGCCCGCCGCCGATCAGGAGCCCGCGGGCCAGGGTGGCATGGTGCGTCTCGGCGAGGACCGGCACCTGGCGAAACACCACGGCCCCGACGCTCTCGAGCGCCTCGAAGGGCATCAGGTGGTCGATCAGCGTCGCGCCGGCGAGCACCGGTCCGACATACAGGAGCAGGTTGAGCCCGAGGTCGAGCCGCCTCCCGAGCATGGGCGGGTTGCCTTGCCGGGCATCGTAGATCCTTCCCAGCCCGAAGGTCTGCAGACCGGAGTGCACGACGTCCCACCATACCGTCACCACGACAGCGATCGCCAGCACCCAGTCCGAGGCGCACAGCAGCGCGAGCACGACCAAGGGCACGGCGACGAAGCGGCGCGGGTGGCGGGTGAACACCTGCTGGTTGAGGTGACTGCGCACGACCACCAGTCCGAGGTGCGCCATGATGAAGCTGCCGATGAAGATGCTGGTCGCGGTGCCCTCGTTGCCCCACACCTCGATCTCCGCGTCGGCCAGCTCGGTGCCCGAAATGGCGATGCCCAGCGCCAGCGCCAGCAGCGGCGCCCCGATGAACATCACCGCGTCGTAGACCGGACCCGCGATGTACGGCCCGCGCACGGGGCCGATGATAGCGCTCCTACATGTGGTCAGGCACGTCGCCCATCGGCGGAGTCCGCGTCCCTCATCCAATGCAGCGGGTCGGGTCTGCGGCCCCCGGGTCGAGGGCTGGACCACGACGGGACGACCTGGGACACTGTCCCCGAGATCGGTCGCCGGGCGCCTTGGAAGCGACCGCGCCGGATGACTCCAACGCCTGTTTGCCCCCCGAGGATCCGATGAAGCACCTGTCTCCCAGCCTGTGGCCTACTTTCGCGCTCACCGCTTGCCTCGCGCTCACCGCTTGCGACGCGGCATTGACCGCCCAGGCCCGGCAAGCGGAAGAAGCCGAGGCCAAGAAGGGGAACGTGGCCGCCGATGTGGTCGCCAAGGATGCGCCCGCCGAGAAGACCGTGGTGGCGAGCGAGCCCGAAGCCAAGGTCACGGTCAGCGCCGACACCGAGGCGACGGTCAAGCCCGAGGCCCTCGACCTCGAGTCGATCAACTTCCTCGTCAAGAAGGGCAAGGTCAAGAACGCCGCCGAGCTCGAGAAGAAGCTCAACAACCCCAAGGAGAAGCTCAATACCATCGACGTCGATGGCGACGGCAAGATCGACAAGATCCAGGTCGTCGAGGTCCAGAAGCCGAACGACGTCAAGGTGTTCGAGCTGCACGTCATCCCCTCGAAGTCGAAGAGCAAGGACGACGAGGTCGTCGTCGCCTACATCAACTTCGTGCCCGACGTCGCCACCCAGAAGCTCGTCGTCACCGCCACCTTCGCCCCGATCGTCATCGGCTACGACACCATCGTCTACGACTATTACGTCCCGATCGAGGTCAAGGGCGGCGCGATCGTCGTCGTCGACAACAGCCCGTTCTACGGCTGGCTGTTCCTGGCCTCGCGCCCCGCGTTCGTCGGCGTCTTCGTCTACACCGCACCCGCCCCGCCCGTGATCATCATCGAGCACGGCTGGCATCACAAGCACAAGGGCAAGCACAAGTGGAAGGGCAAGGGCAAGGGCCACCACGGCTGGCACTGAGTCGTGCCCTCGCGCTGCGGTGTGCCCTCGCGCTGCGGTGTGCCCTGTGAATGACCCTGGCGGTATGTGAACCGTCAGGGTCGTGTTTCGTCAGGGTGAGCCGGTCGGCAGCGCCTGCACCGGGGGCGCCGAGCCGACCGCGGTTGCAGCAGGCGGCATGGAGCCGACCGCGGCTGCAGCAGGCGGCGCCGCGTCGACCGCGACGACCGGGGTGCTGCCTCCGACGCTCACGACCGGCACGGGCACCGGCGGGGCGGCCACGGGCAGCGGGACGGTGGTGCCTGCGACCGCCGCCACGGGCAGCGGGAATCCTGCGGTCGACGCGGCGCCGCCGGGCAGGCCGCTGTAGTGGCCGAGGTAGCTCCACTCCGGGTCGAACATCATGGTGGCGACCACGAACTCGCCGGTGGTCGGGCGCACGCGGATCTCGAAGGCGTGGCCGTCGGGCGTGTCCCGGGCGGCGACCGTCAGCGGATCGGGGGCGCTGTCCTTGTCGAGGTCGAGGTGGCTGAACTGCCCGGCTTTTTTATTTAAAGCCTCCTGCAGCTTCTCGGGGGTCTTCAGCCGGTTGAACATGACGAGCATCGCGACCGGCTCGACCGCGAGGTCGGCAGCCAGCGGCCGATCGGGCCCCGCGGTTCCTGCACCGCCGCCCATCGAGGCCGCGACGAATTGCGCCTCTCCTCCGGAGCGCTCCTTGGGCTTGCCACACGCGGCGACGAGGATGATGAGGGGAGCGGTGAGCCAGAGAGCGGACGATCGGTGCATGGTTTCTCTTTTCGCGCTGCGCAACGGGGGGAGATCGAG
>NZ_JACCSO010000484.1 GCF_013812955.1 Nannocystis sp.
CCCGTTCTCCGTCACCGTGAACTCGAAGCCGTACGGCGCGAGGATGGCCTTGAGGGTGGCGGGGGTCTTTCCGTCAGCGTCGATGATCAGCGCAGAGAACACCGCGGCAGGTTATCCGACCTCGCCCGTCCATGACCAGAGGCGCGCCAAAGATCGCGCGATGGGCTGGGCCTCGTCGCCGAAATAAGCGGGGCAATCAACGGTATCGGACCGGTCGATGCGTCGATTAAAAATCAAGGGGGCGACAGCCCCCAGGAGCCGTTTTCTGGCCCGGGCAGGTCGTGTAGGCCCTTGGCGGTCAGCGCTGGCGGTCAGCGCATGGCGTGGCCGAGGGAGAGCAGGAACATGTACTCCTGCTCGTCGGTGAAGCCGGGGCCCAGGCGGGTCAGGGTGTGACGCAGGCCCTCGGTCTCGAAGCTGACGGCGGGCTGGCCCTCGATCGTGCCGAGCCAGAAGCGCTTTCCGCGATGGTCGTGGGCGGGGCCGGGAGGCGGACCGCCGGCGGGCTCCTGACGATCGAGGATGCGGCGCGAGCCGACCCGCAGCTCGACCATGTGCGGGGCCTGCGGTCCGTTCACGGCCGGGTCGGCGGCCCCGAAGGAGCGAGATCCGAGGGAGGCGCCGACCAGACGCACGCCGGGGCTCGCTTCGGCGGCACCGCTGCCGAGCACCAGGGGGGCCTGATCGAGGCGAAACTCGGGGCGGGCGAGCGTCAGGGCCGACATCGCGTCCGAAGCTGCCGGGGTGGCGGCGAGCGGCGCGTCGCTGTGGGTGCCGGTGCGGACCATCAGGAACATGGCGAGGGCGGTGGCACCCGCGGGGACCATGACGGCGGCGCCGCGAAAGAACGACCGCCAGCGCGACCAGCGAGGCGCGCCGGTGACTCGCTCGCGCTCGAGGGCGACTTGTTCGCGATCGATGGCGTCGAGCTCGAGCAGGACCCGGGCCTGCAAGGCCTGGGGGGCCGATGCCAGGGGCAAGCTGCGCAGCGCCTGACGGACGCTGCACTGCTCCTCGACCATCTCGCGCAGGACCGGGTCCTCGGCGAGCACGGCGTCGACGCGGGCGCGCTCGTCGGCGGGCAGGTCGTCGTCGACGTAGGGCTGGATGAGGGCGATGAGGCTGTCGCTGGCGGCGGGTCTGGGTGGCGTGCTCATGCGTGACCTCGCTTGCGGTAGTCGGCGAGTGACACCGGTTCGGCGGACCGGGCGGCCCGCAAGGCGGCGGCGTTGGGGACGGGTGGTGCGAGGCCCTGCTCGACGGCGGCGGGGTAGAGCAGCCCGTGCAGCAGGCGGCGGCCGCGGTAGATGCGGCTCATCACGGTGCCGATCGGACAGCCGAGGACCTCGGCGATCTCCTTGTAGGAGAGGCCCTCGATGTCGGCGAGGGCGACGGCCATGCGATATTCGTGGGGGAGCTGCTGGAGGGCGGCGTCGATGCCCTCGCGGACGCCGAGCTGGGCGAGGGCCTGCTCGGGGTTCAGAGTGTGCGCCGGGGCCGGACCGCAGGCGCCGTCGTCGGTGGCGCTCTCGTGGTGGGCGGCGAGGCTGGTGATCGCGGCCCGGTCGCGGTTGTCGCTGTGATAACGGGTGATGAAGGTGTTGCGGACGATGGTGAACAGCCACGAGCGCACGCTGGTGCCGGGCTTGAAGCTGGCCCAGAAGCGATAGGCCCGGATCATCACCTCTTGCACGAGATCCTCGGCTTCGGGGCGACTGCGGGCCAGCCGCAGGGCCATGCCGAACACGCGATCCATCTCCGGGAGGACCGTGGTTTCGAAGGCTCGGCGAGCGGTGGCGTCCATGCGGGAGGGGAACCGGGGCAGTCAGGAGGCTATTCCCGTGCGCTTTCTCGTGTTCAGGGGGGACCGGCGGGGACAGCGACGGGCGCTCCGAAGGGAGCGCGCGAGTATGTTCCGTCGGCGATGACGGGCCCACAGCCAAGCTATCAGAGCCCCCTGGGGCAGCGCTACGCCACTGCGGCGATGCTGGAGAATTTCTCCGACCGGCGGCGGGTGCTGCTGTGGCGTGATCTGTGGATCGCCCTGGCCGAGGCGGAGCGCGAGCTGGGGCTGCCGATCTCGGCGGCGCAGGTCGCAGCGCTGCGGGCCGCCCGGGACACCGTCGACTTCGCCCGCGTGGCCGAGCTCGAGGCGAGCCTGCGCCACGACGTGATGGCCCACGTGCATCACTTCGGCGAGGTCGCGGGCGCCGACGCGGCGAAGATCATTCACCTCGGCGCGACCAGCTGCTTCGTGACCGACAACGCCGAACTGGTGATGATCCGCGACGGCCTCGAGCTGGTGATGGATCGCCTGGTCGCGGCGATCGAGCAGCTGGCGCGCTTCGCCGGCGAGCAGCGCGACCAGCCGTGCCTGGCCTTCACGCACTTCCAGCCGGCGCAGCTGACGACGGTCGGCAAGCGGGCGTGCCTGTGGGCGCAGGACCTGGCGCTCGACCTCGAGACGATCGAGCAGCTGCGCGAGCGCCTGCCGCTGCGCGGGGTCAAGGGCACGACCGGGACCCAGGCGTCGTTCCTGAGTCTGTTCGCGGGCGATCACGACAAGGTCCGCGAGCTCGACCGCCGGGTGTGCCAGGCGATGGGCTTCGCGGGATCGATCGCGGTCAGCGGCCAGACCTACACGCGAAAGCTCGACACCTGGGTGGTGTCGGCGCTGGCCGACGTGTGCGGCTCGGCGGGCAAGATGGCGACCGACCTGCGGCTGCTGGCGCACAAGCGGGAGGTCGACGAGCCCTTCGAGCGCAGCCAGGTCGGATCGTCGGCGATGGCCTACAAGCGCAATCCGATGCGCAGCGAGCGGATCTGCGGGCTCGCGCGCTTCGTGCACTCGCTGGCGACCAGCCCGCGCGAGACCCACGCCAATCAGTGGTTCGAGCGCACGCTCGACGACAGCGCCAACCGCCGGCTGGTGCTGACCGAGGCGTTCCTGGCGACCGACGCGGTGCTGAACCTGCTCGTCGATGTCAGCTCGGGGATGATCGTGCACCCGCCGGTGATCCGCACCAACATGCGCGACGAGCTGCCGTTCATGGCGACCGAGAACGTGATCATGCGCGGCGCGGCGGCGGGTCACAGCCGGCAGGCGCTGCACGAGGCGGTGCGGGGCCTGAGCCTGGCCGCGGTCGCACGCATGAAGGAGGGCGAGCCCAACGACCTGATCGCCCGCATGCAGGCCGACGAGCAGCTCGCGCCCTTCGTCGACCCGGGGGGGATCGACCCGCGGCACTATGTCGGTCGCGCGCCCGAGCAGGTCGACGAGTTCCTTGCGGAGACGATCGCGCCGCTGTTGCAGCGGCACGCGCAGCGGCGCGGCCGCTTCGTCGCGGGCGTGAAGGTCTAGCCAGGCCGTGGGCGCGCCCGGATGTGGGGCAATGACGGGGGCGCCTTCGCGCCTTCGCGCCGGCATGCGACGGGCTCGGCGTCCGGACGGCGATGATATGCTGCCGCCGTGCATGTCATCAGCACGGAGAAAGCCGTAGTGCCCGCCCGCCTCGTCGCCGAGGAGGATGAATTCGACGAGCAGGCCTTCGACGAGGAGTTCGACGACGAGGAGCTCGGCGAGGCGCCCGCGGAGGAGAACTTCGACGATGAGGCGCCGCTCGCGGACCCCGACGCGGCGCTGCCGATCAGCGAGGAGATTCCCGGCGCGCCGGCTGCCGACGAGGAGGACAACGACGAGGACGAAGGCGAGACGACCGGGCGCTTCCAGGTCTGAGTAGACCTGTCCTGTGGGACAGGTGCAGAGGCTCCGGGACGCGCGACGGCTCAGCGCCGGCGACGGCGCAGCGCGAGCGGGATCAGCAGCAGGAGGGCAGCGGCGGGGTCGGGCGTGGTGCTGCGGCAGCCGCAGCCGGACTCGCCGGGGGCGGTGTCGAGGCAGTCGCAGGCGTCGCAGCCGGGCGGGCGCAGGTCGAGCTTCGAGTCGTCGTACAGCCAGCACAGGCCGCCCATCGGCACCGAGTAGTAGCCGCCCTTGCCGCAGGTGTAGCCGCGCGAGGTGACGCCGGCGATCACGTACTCGCCGGTGGCGAGCTTGGCGAAGGCGGGGCCGCCGGAGTCGCCCTGGCAGGTGTCGAGGCCCTTGCCGCCGGCCTGAAATTCGAGGCCGGTCTTGCTGAACTCGGTGATCGGGACCTCGACCTGGCGCTTGACGCCCTGGTTCTCGTTCTCGTCGAGGCCGTAGCCGACGAGGGTGATCGGGGCGTCGACGAACATGAGCTCGTCCCACTCCTCCTGGCGGGTGATCACGCGCGGGAACGGGGCGGCCTGCGGCTGCGAGCTGGCGAGCACGATGTAGCCGTAGTCGTGGATGTCGGCGTCGCAGTCGGCGCAGAAGTCGGGGTCGAAGCCGTACGCGATCGCCTTGACCGCGCTGCCGGGGCCGTTGATGTCGTCGCCGAGGCGCACGAGGATGGTGTCGATGTTGGGCTTTTTGGAGAGGCAGTGCGCGGCGGTCAGGACCACGTTCGAGCTGACGAGGGTGCCGGTGCACAGGAAGCTGCCGAGGCTGATCGCCACGACCGCGGGCCAACTGCCCGGGGCCGAGGCGGCGCCGCCGTGGATCGGGGCGGGCGGCGGTGTCGGGACGCTGAGGTCGGTGGGGGCGGCCAGAGCCAGCGCAGCGGCGACGCCGAGGTACAACATGGGCGCAGCATAACCGCGGGGCGCGCGGGCTGCACCACGCGCGGGCTGCACGCTCGGATGGGCGGGGACGGGCGAGTTTGCCCGGCGTGGATCACAGGGCCGTACGCCGTCGCTGGCGGACCTGCGCGAGTCTTTGCTAATAAAGACCGGCCGCCCGGGATGCCCGGGGCAAGATCACCGTCGCCGTGCCCTCGAACTCGATCAAGCCGCCGGAGGTCGCCTCGCTGGCCGCGTCGCCGGGCGAGCTGCCGCCGCGCTTCGAGCTCGACCACGACTTCAGCGACGCACTGGCGCACCTCGCGAAGATCCGCACCCGCAGAAGGCTCGAGCGCGACCCGGTGTTCGTGCAGATCCGTCCGCAGCTCGAGCGGGTGCTGCGGGGCTTCGAGTGGGACCTGGGGCCGACGCTCGGGACCCCGCTGACGCCGCGGCGACCCGGGGTGGTGCGGGCGGTGGCCTGGAACGTCGAACGCGGCAAGCGCTTCGCCGGGCTCAAGCAGGCGCTGCTGGACGAGCCGCAGCTGCGCGAGGCGGACCTGCTGCTGTTGACCGAGGTCGACATCGGCATGGGACGCTCGCAAAACCGCAACGTGCCGCGCGAGCTCGCGGCGGCGCTGGGCATGGGCTACGTGTTCGCCAACTATCACATCGTGCTCGCCGAGGGCGACCGGGGCGAGCGCGGGCACGGGGTCGCCAATACCAAGGCGCTGCACGGCTGCGCCCTGCTGACGCGCTTCCCGGTGCTGCGCTTCGCGGCGGTCGACTTGCAGGAGCGGCGCGACAAGTTTCATGCGACCGAGAAGCGCATCGGCAACAAGCGGGCGCTGCTGTGTGAGCTGCTGCTGCCGGACGGGCCGCTGACGGTGGCGGTGGTCCACCTGGATCCGTTCGCGGGACCGCGGCAGCGGGCGGACCAGCTGCGGCGGGTGCTCGAGCAGGTGCGGGCCTTCGGGGGCGAGCGGGTGCTGCTCGGCGGGGACCTCAACACCAACACCTATGATTTCGGGAGCGGGCGCGGGCTGGCCGTCGACATGCTGCACAAGATCACGCGCCTCGGCTTCGCGGGCACAGTGGCGCAGTACATGACGCCGGAGGCGCTGTTCGAGCGCCGGGTCTTCGAGGAGCTGCGGGCGGGCGGGCTGACGATCGAGGGCTACAATGACCGCGCGCGCGGCACGATCTACTACGATATTTATGACCCGGACATGGCGAGCAACGCCCGGGATTACCTGCGAGGGCCGCTGGGGCGCTGGGTCATCCAGTGGGTCGAGCGACGCCTGGCGCCGTGGTCCGGGCGGGTGCCGCTGCGCGTCGACTGGTTCGCGGGGGCCGGGCTGCGCCCGCGCGAGCCGCAGGTGATCGAGCGACCGATGACGCAGGGCCGGCTGATCAGCGACCATAATCCGATCCTGATCGACCTCGAGATCGACGAAGCTGCTCCCGAATGAGTCCCGGCTGCGGTCGCTTTCGGGCGCTCGCTGGCCGTTTCAGGTTCAGGGGCGCAGGGTCGCGCGGACGGCGGCAGAGGCGCGCGGGTCGGGCTTTTCGCGGGGTGGGCGTTGTGGGAGAGGCCCCGGGGCGGGTAAATTCGCGGCGCTTGGGGGCCCGCGGCACATGAGCTCGAGATCCGAGCCGGGGATCGACGTCGCGGGCGCCACGCTCGAGTCGAAGCCGACGCCGGCCGCCCCGCGGCAAGGTGACGAGACGGGCGCGGACCCGACGCTCGCGGCCGATGGCACCCAGGGTGCGCGTGACGGTGACCTCGCGGAGCTCGAGGCGGGGACCGTGATCGCGCGCTACCGCATCCTCGGGCGGCTCGGTGCGGGCGGCATGGGCGTGGTGTATCGGGCCCACGACGAGCAGCTCGACCGCGAGGTGGCGCTCAAGCTGCTGCGCGTCGGCGAGGACGGGACCGAGGGACGCTCGCGGATGCTGCGCGAGGCCAAGGCGGCGGCGAAGATCCGCCACCCCAACGTCGTGACGGTGTACGACGCGGGCGAGGTGTTCGGGCGGGTGTTCATCGCCATGGAGCTGATCGACGGGGTCACGCTCAAGTCCCATTTTCGCGGGCGAAAGCGCGGCTGGCGTGCGGTCGTGGAGGTCATGCTCGGGGCCGGCGAGGGGCTGGCGGCGGCGCATCAGGCCGGGCTGGTGCACCGCGACTTCAAGCCCGACAACGTCCTGGTCGAGGCGGGCGGTCGGGTGCGCGTGCTGGACTTCGGGCTCGCGCGGCCGGCCTCGGCCGGCGAGCCGACGGCGCAGTCGATGAAGCCGGTGAACGGCGCGGAGCCGCCGGTGATGCGCACGCTGACCCAGACCGGCATGCTGGTGGGCACGCCGGCTTACATGGCGCCGGAGCAGCACCTCGCGCGGGCCGTCGACGCGCGCACCGATCAGTTCGCGTACTGCGTGAGCTTCTACGAGTGCCTGTACGGGCAGCGCCCGTTCGCCGGTGATACGCAGGCGACGCTGACCATGAACGTGATCGAGGGCCGACTGCTGCCGCCGCGCGACCGCGGGGACGCGCCGGCGGAGATCTTCACGCTGCTGCAGCGCGGGCTGTCGATCTCGCCGATGGACCGCTATCCGGCGCTGGGCGACCTGCTGGAGCGGCTGCGGGAGCTGATGCGCAAGCAGGAGCGACGCGCGGGGCGGCATCGGCTGCTCGGCGCGGCGATGCTGGTGCCGGTGCTGGCGGCCGGCGGCGCGCTGGCGCTGTACACCCACGAGGTGCCCGAGGTGGTGCTGTCGGGGGAGCCGACCCGGCCGGTGGAGACGCCGCGATCGGTGGTGGAGACGCCGCCGGTCGTCGACGTCGAGACACCACCACCACCGGCGCCGGCGCGGCCCGGCGTGACGATCGGGGCGGTGCGGATCGCCGACGGTGCCGAGCTCGCGCGGGTGATCGACGGGATCTTGCCCGAGGGGACCGACGCGGAGTTCGGGGCGGACGGCCTGCGCCTCGTCGGCGACGGCGCGGCGGCGTGGCGCGAGGTGGCGACCGAGCTGCTGGCGGTGATCGACGCCGACCTGTCGCGGCGGCCGGCGAGTCCGCTGCTGACGCAGGCCAAGACGCCCGAGGGGCTGTGCGGGGTGTACCTGCTC
>NZ_JACCSO010000494.1 GCF_013812955.1 Nannocystis sp.
CGCCGGACCCGCCAGCCCCGCCGGGTCGCCGACCCACTTTCCGTTCACGTCGATGACCGGCCCGTAGCCCTGGATGTTGACATTGAGCGGGTTGATCTCCCCGCGCACATCGCCGGCGAACAGCGCATAAGGCACGCTGACGATGCTGGCACGCGGCGTCAGCTGCGGGTCGGCGCCGACCGTGATCCCGAGCCAGCGCGGCGACCCGTCGAGGATCTCCGCGTCGAAGGGCCAGGCCTCGCCGAGGCTGACCGAGAAGTAGCCGTCGTCGAGGATGACCTTGTGCTGCTCCTCCCAGACCGCGACGCCGCCCTCGGCGCTGTCGTAGATCGTGAAAGTGATCGTCTGGCCCTCGTTCACGGGCACGCCCTGGGCGTCGAAGAGTCGACCCTGGTGGGTGACGGCTGCGGGCACTGACGCATCAGCGTCGACGCTCGCCAGCCAGGTGGAAAGGACGATCGCCGTACCGGCCAACCATTGCTTGATTCCGAAAATTTGGGTTCTCATGGCGTCTCTCCGATTTCACCGATCAGGCCGCCCTGAAGTCGGAAGTTCATGGATTTGTGGGTACCCTGGTGCTGCGTCGGCTGGCCGAATGTGAACACCATGCGAAATCTCCTGTTGCTCGCCGTACTGCCGGCGTTCACGGTCTGGCTCACCGAGCTCCAGAGCGGCTCCGGATCGCCGGTGGTCGCGTCTGTGTCGCCACCGCTGCTCTCCGACCCGTCGGTGCCGCCCGTGCTCTCGAGGTCGCCGGTGCTCGAATCCACCGGCTCGGTGGTCGCCGACCCGGTGGAAGACCCGTCCGTCGAAGACCCGTCCGTCGAAGACCCGTCCGTGGTCGGAGTAAAGGTGGTCGTCGGGCTATCGGTGGTCGTCGGGCTATCGGTGGTCGTCGGGGCATCGGTGGTCACCGGGCTGTCCGACGAGGAAGAGTCCCCCGTGCTCGCCTCGGGCTCCGTGGCCGACGCGATGTCACCGTCGCCTGGACAGGCCGCCAGCAGCAGCGTCCCCAGGCAAGCTGGCCCCCAGCGGTGAAAGTGTGTGCTTCGATACATGTCCTGTGCTCCTTTGTAGGGTTCGTGGGCGATGGGAGCCCGGGCTCCGCGGTCCTCACCGGCGCTGCGACTTGGCGCGACGGCGAGGTCCTGAGCCGGGAGACGACGCCATCTGCGTCGATTCGTATCGATTGCACGTTGCGTACCAACGCCGCTTCCCTGCCAGAGGCCGGTCTGCGTGGACCGAACGACCTCGTCCTGTCATATCGCCGGCACGATCCTGTCCACCAGAAAGTACAGGCTCACCGATCCCCTCATCGGGCCCGGCCGGGGCCACCGCGTGGCCAGCAAACGCGCAGAACCTGCCGCCCAAACGGCGCCCACGCCGCGCTTTCCCCCCGAGACCGCCGTGCGGGCTTGGGATACAATACGTCGATGGCTGATGACGACCTTGAGCCCACGCGGCTGGCGCAGGAGCGCGATCTCTACCGCCAGCTGCTCGCGCTTGGTGAAAAGGACGAGCTCGAACCCTTCGTGGCCGAGGCGCTGGGGCTGATCGCCAAGGTCTCGCGGGCCCGCCGCGGCTACATCGAGCTCTTCGACGAACGCGAGGGTCCGCGCGCCGAGGGCTTCTGGCAGGTGCACGGCTGCTCGGCCGAGGAGGCCGGATCGTTTCGTGCCGGCATCTCGCAGGGCGTGATAGCGAACACGATCGCCACCCGCACCACCGTTCGCTCGGTCTCCGCCATCGACGATGCTCGCTTTCGCGACCGCTCGAGCGTACGCCTCAACCAGATCCAGGCGGTGCTCTGTGCACCGATCCTCGCCGGCAGCTACTCCGGCGTCCTCTACTTGCAGGACCGCGAGGTCGCCGGCCCCTTCACCGAGGAGGACCGGCTCCGCGCCGAGTCGTTCGCCCGGCAGGTCGCCCCCTTCGCCGAGCGGCTGCTGCTGCGCCGCCGATTGAGCAAGGCCGGCGATCCGACCCAGCCTCACCGCCAGAAGCTGCACGCCGAGGATGTCATCGGCTGCGGCGAAGCCATGGCCCGCGTGCTGCGCGACGTCGTCCTCGCCGCGCCGATCGACGTCGGCGTGCTGATGACCGGGCCCACCGGCACCGGCAAGACCATGATCGCCCGCCTCCTCCACAAGAACAGCTCGCGTTGCGACGGCCCCTTCGTCGAGCTCAACTGCGCCGCCCTCCCCGAGAACCTGCTGGAGAGCGAGCTGTTCGGCGCGATGCCCGGCGCCCACTCGGCCGCGACCCGCCGGATCGAGGGCAAGGTCGCCGCCGCCGAGCGCGGCACCCTCTTCCTCGACGAGGTCGGCGAGCTCGGCCTCGGCGTCCAGGCCAAGCTCCTCCAGCTCCTCCAGGACAAGGAGTACTACCCGCTCGGCGGCACCAAGCTCGTCCGGGCCAACATCCGCTTGATCGCCGCCACCAACGTCGACCTCAAGGCCGCCGTCACCCGCCGGGTCTTCCGTGAGGACCTCTATTACCGCCTCAACATCCTCACCGTTCGGATGCCCGCGCTGTCCGAGCGGACCGAGGACATCGCCGAATTGGTCCACTACACCTGCGTCCGTGTGTGTGAGCAGTACGGCTTCGCCCGCCTCACGGCCTCGCCCGCGGCGATCAACGCGGCCCAGACCGCCGTGTGGCCCGGCAACGTGCGCCAGCTCCAGCACACCGTCGAGACCGCCGTCATCCGCGCTCGCGGCGAAGGCAGCCAGCAGCTGGAGCCCCGCCACCTCTTCCCCGACGCCCCGGTCGCCGACAACGAGCGCCCCTCCTACCAGGAGGCCACTCGCCAGTTCCAGACCCAGCTCGTCCGTCGTCTGCTCGAGGAGACCGAGTGGAACATCAGCGAGGCTGCGCGCCGCCTCGACCTCACCCGCCCCTATCTCCACAAGCTGATCTCGAGCTTCGGCCTCGTCCGCAGCTGACCCGCGGCGGCCGTCCGACTCGACCGGCGGCGACCTGCGCCGCCTCGTCGAAGCTGCGGCCGTTCGAGTTCGGGGCAGCGCCGAGCTCGCGCTGCGCGTCGTGGCGAGCCTGAGCGCCGATATCGTCGGTGTCTTGACCCGTCGATCCATTCATAAGTGCCTCGATTGGTCGCCCGCGGTCCTGAACGCCGGTCGCAGGCGGCCAGCGCCGAAGTCAGTGAGAGATTGTGTCGATGCCGTGTCGACATACACATGACAGTCGCGCTGCTTTTGCGTTCGATCCGGATCAATTCCGCACATTTCTCGCATGGAGCAATAGCGAAAGATCTTCGCGAAAAAAAATGCGCCCGCATGACATCTCGGGCGAAAAAACCGCGGCAAAGGCTCTGCAAGCCGCCTTACACGCGATTAAACGCAGCCGCAGACCCCTCGGGAAACCCGACCTGAAGATCGTCAACGGGGAGAGACACCTGTATCTTCCCGGCGACGCCCCGGGGGTCGAAAAGCCCCATAAGGGGGCGATCAGCCCCACATGACTCTGGCACAGTTCTTCCAATGTCTAGTGATATGCGAATGCCAACCGTAAGCCAAATCAGCGCTCGATTCTCCCGTGAAGACGAGCTCCGCTGCGATATCGCGGCCCTCTCGGCCCACGCAGCGCTCCTGGCGGCGTTCGTGCTGCTCTGCCACCACGTGATCTCGCCCGCGCTATTTATGCTGGTCGGGCTCGGGGCATATGTCCGCAATTTCAACGCGCTGCACGAAGCCTCGCACGCGCGGCGCTCCCCCTGGAACCCGCTGCGACGGATCCATATGGCGGTGATGATCGTCCACACCCCGTTCCAGCTCGGCTATCGCGAGCTGGCCCGCAACCACCGCCTCCACCACGCCTTCCCGCGCGACCTCGATCACGACCCGGACGCGTCGCTCAATAGCGGGCAGTGGTACACCGCCGCCCCCTACGCCAGCGTGCAGCCCGAGCTCTCGGCGTGGCAGTACCTGCGCCGCACCGGCGCCGGTGGCCTCGACAAGGGCCTGCGCCGGGTGCTCGCGTACAACTGTGCGATGACGGCGGCCCTGATCGCCCTCTCCGGCGCCGATTATCTCTGGTGGATCGCGGTGACCCGCGTCGGCTCGACGGCGGTATGGTTCATCTTCGACTGGATCCTCCACCACCCCCGCATCTACCCGCTGCCCAGCCTCCGCCCGCTGCCTCGCGTCGTGCGCTGGCTGTGGGCCGTGATGTTCTCGCGCGCCAACCTCAACGCCGCCTCCTACCACGCGCTGCACCACGCGTATCCCTCCGTCGCCGACAACGAGCTCCCCGCGCTCGCGCGCCTGCTCGCTGCGCAAGCGCATGACGACGGCCTGGACCGCGCCACGACCTGAGCCGGTGGCCCGGAGCCGACCCCTGCTC
>NZ_JACCSO010000502.1 GCF_013812955.1 Nannocystis sp.
GGTACAGGGTGCGGCTGCGCGGACGGCGGAGCGCTCGGGCGCTCGGGCGCTGTCGCTATGGGCATGTCCGTGGGGACGGGTGGATCCGCCGACCCGGACCCGAGCAGGATCCCGCCGCCGATCAGACCGCCGACCAGAGCGAGGCCGCCGATCCATTTGATCAATGCGGCGGCCCCGGGCTCGGGCAAGCTCGGCGGTCCAGGGCCCTGGATCAGCCGCCGTTCGATGCCGGCCCAGTTGCGGGCCTCGGCCTCGAGATCGGGCTTTGTGTCGCGCTCGGCGGCGGCGAGATCACGAAGGATCTGTTGTCGGTCGATCACTTCGCCTCCTGTTCGCCCAGCGCTCGTTCGAGCTGGGTCCGCGCGGACCGCAGTCGCGAGTACACGGTGTTGATGTTGACCCGCAGACCGCCGGCGATCTCCTGGGCGGTCAGACCCTCGAGCTCGGCGAGCACGTAGACGCTGCGGCGATCGTCGTCGAGCTGGTCGAGCGCCCACTGCAGGGTCCGCTGGGCGTCGCTGCGGGCGATCGGATCGCTGGTGGCCGGCGGCTGGCTGTCGGCGTAGGCCTCCACGCGCCGTAGATGACGAAAGCTGCTGCGCCGGTGCTCGCGGACCACCCGCAGCGTGATCGCAAACAGCCAGGTCCGCGCCGAGGCCTCGCTGCGAAACTCGGCGAGCCGCCGCGCGACCACCAGGAACACGTCCTGGACCACGTCGTCCTGCCCGGCCTCGGAGGCGCCGAGCCGCCGCGCGCTACGCCACACGAACTGGAAGTGCGCGCGGTACAGCGCGACCAGCTCGGGGTGGGGTGCGGTGGCGGCTTGCGGCACGGGGTCTCCCGCTTGGTGGCCACCTCCCGATTTATTCATCACGGGAATCGGACCTCGACGCCGAGATGTCCGCGCACGCCCCCCGCGGGCGCGCGGTACAGCGCGCCCGCGCCCTCGACCTCGAAGCGCGGCCGCGCCAGCGCGACGAAGCCCTCGACCCCGGCGAACAGCACGACCCGCCGGTGCACTTGTAAAAGGAGCATCGGCATCAGGTGCAGCGCGGCCCACAGCTGGCGGGCGTCCTTCTCGATCGGGTAGCCGACGCCGCGGCCGTACATCGCCCCGAACTCGACACCACCGCAGATCGGGAACTCGAGGATCTTCTTAAAAAAGTGAAACACCGGGCAGGCGCGCAGCGCTCCGGCGGCCAGTTGCAGGTCGACGCCCCGGCTGCTGTCGCTGGCTTCACGGGTCTTTCTGAGCGGCATGTACGCGCCCTCGAGCTCGATCCGCAGGCGTGGCCATACCAGCGAGGGCGTGAGGCGCAGGGTCGGACCGACACCAGGAAGATCCCCATACGCGACGCCGGCCGACAGACGCAGGCCGCCGCGCAGCGCAGATTGTCGGGGTGGCTCAATCATGGGCGGGGTAGGGGTGGGCTCGATGCGCGGCAGCTCGGGCGGGGGCTCGGGCTCAGGCTCGACCTGCGGCGGAGGCTCCGGGTCCGGCACCGGCTGGGCCTCGGCGACGACGGCCGCCACCTCGGCGCCGTCGACCATGCGTTCACCCGCGAGCGGATCGATCGCCATCGCCGCGATGAACACGCCGGCGCTGGCCAGCATGTCGCAGCGCTCGTGGACCAGCGATCGCTGCAGCGTGCCCTGCTCGCTGACGGTCCACAGCCGAAGATCCCAGGCGCCGCCCGGCTCCTGACGTACGCGGGCGATCGCCGTCAGTCGCGCGCCGCGACGCTCCGCCAGCGGACCCCCGAGCAGGCGCTCGAGTTGAGCGACGACCTCGGCCTCGCTCGGACAGCCGGGCGGCGCGTCCCAGCGGAACTCGACGGCGGGGGCCGGCGCCGGGCCGGCCATCGCCGCGGTGGGAGCGCCGAGCAGGGCCAGCGCGAGCGCGGCGAAGCGAACGGCGACGCTCACCGGGGGGCGTAGATCGTGAACAGCTCGACGTCGGTGACGGCGACGAGCCGGTAGGCCTGTTCACCCTCGAGGATCGCCACCGGCGTGGCCGGGAGCAGCTCGACACGATCGACGTTGCTGTCGCTCCGGGTCTCGAGCAGCGCGCGTCCGCCGGTCAGCATCACCACCATGTCGCGGCGTCCGCGGGTCGAGATGGCCACCGTCTGCCCGGCTCGCACCCGCAGCACCTTGGCCGTGAAGCCCGGCGCCTGCGCCCACACGAACTCACCGCCGAAGCTGCGCGCCTCGAAGGGCGGGCCATAGTCCTCGTCGCGCGGATCGGCGGACACATCGCCGGCGGCGCCGTCGACCTGCTCGTCGTCCTCGGGCGCCTCCGCTCGGTCCTTGTGCTCCATGTCCCGCAGGATATCCCGGGAGCCCCCGGAAGGGGGTCCCGAAACGCAGCAAAGGCCGGGCAGGGGGCCCGCGGGGGCGCGAAGCCGGGATCAGCCGCCCGGGGCGTCGGGCTTGCCTGCCGGGGGCTTCTCCGCCGGCTTGGACGGCTGGGCGGCCTCGGACTTGGGCGGCTTGACGGCCTCGGGCTTGGCTGCCGGAGGCTTCTCCGTCGCGGGCTTGGCGTCCTTGGGCTTGCCTGGTTCAGGCTGGCCCGACTTGGACTTCGGATCCTTGCTGACCTCGGGCTTCGCGGACTCGGGCTTGACGACCTCGGGCTTCGCGGACTCGGGCTTGGCGTCCTTGGCCTTGCCGGCGTCCTTGGCCTTGCTCTTCGGATCGGCCTTGGGGTCCGGCTTCGCCTCGACCTTCGCCTCGGGCGGGGGCGGCTGCGGGGGCTCGACGAATTCGTCGCCGACCGCGTTGCGGGCCTGCATGCGGAGGGCGAGGGCGGCCTGAGCGCGACGGGCGACGTCCTGGTCCCAGACGTCGACGTTGCCGTCGCCGTTGGTGTCGTAGCCGACGCGGTCGATCTGGCCGCGCACGTAGAAGGTGAAGGTGTCGGCGCGGCCGTCGATGTCGCGGTCGTGGTCGATGCGGACCAGCTTGCCCTTGTCGTAGCGGCGCCAGGCGTCGACGAAGCCGTCGTGGTCGAGGTCTTGCTCGTCGAGCTCGAGCACGCCGTCCTTGTAGCTGCGGCCGAGGTCGATGCGGCCGTCGAAGTCCTGGTCGAACTGCTCGCGGACCAGGTCACCGCGCTCGTCGTAGTGGAGGAAGGCGTCGAGGCGGCCGTCACGGTTGAGGTCGGCCTGCTGGCAGCGGATCTTGCCGTCGTTTTCGCCGCCGAGGGTCAGGGTGATCAGGTCGGCGCGGCCGTTCTGGTCGAGGTCTTGCTGGAGCACCCGTTTGCCGGCGCTGTCGCAGTGCTGGGTGTCGACCTGCAGCGGGATCAGCGCCACCTTGCGCACGGGCCCGGCGGGCTCGACCCGCATGGCGATTCCGGCCCCTGGCTCGTCGTCCAGGGTCTTGCCCGTGGGGGCGGTGTTCTTGCCGGCGCAGCCGCAGATCAGGGCCATGGCCAGGCTCGCCGCCCAGCCATGGCTGGTGGCGCCGGCGAGCCGGGGTAGACCTGAGCCACAGTGGAGGGTCGGGGGCACGTGAGGCGTACTGTAGGCCGAGGCGCGCTCCGGGGGCAAGAGATGGGGGG
>NZ_JACCSO010000530.1 GCF_013812955.1 Nannocystis sp.
CGCTGACGCCGGCGTGGCTGCACTCGGCGCGCTGCCCGGGGAGCGCGCCCTGCGGCCTCGCGGCGGCCGATCCGGATGGTGCATCGCTGCTGATCGGCGTGACCGGCCCGGGGTGTCGCCTGCTGCGCTGGGAGGTGGCGAGCGGGGCGCTGCAGTGCGTGCTGGGACCCGATTCACCGGCGGCGCTGGCGGACGCGCAGCTGGTCGCGGCGATCTCGGGCGAGCAGCTGGTGCTGCTCGACGAGCTGACGCTGCATCTCTTCGACTGGCGAAGCGGCGAGCGGGTGAGTCGACCGATACCGGCGGGCAGCGAGAACACGCTGACGGTGCGGGCGACCCAGGACGGGCGCGCGGTGGTGGCCCTGGCTCTGCGAGGTCCGATGCTGCGGGCCTCCGCGGAGGGGATCGAGGCGGTCAACCTCGAGCAGCACTTATGCAGCAACCAGCAGGAGCCGGTGCTCGCGCCCGACGGGCGCATCGCGGCGTGGACCTGCGTGACGACCGGCGATCCCACCCTCGGCGAGGAGGCGGGTCTCGCGGTTGGCGAGGTGGTCCGGGTGTCGGCGGCCGGGCTCGAGACGTATCAGGGCGTGCCGATGTGGGCGCTGGCGATCGACGACACCGGCGACATGTTGCTCAGCAGCCGCCGCGGGGTCGAGTTCAGCGTGGAGCAGCAGCTTCCGGCGGCGTCGCCGGGCAACCTGTACGTGCTCTCGGGGCAGGGCCAGCTCGAGCGCATCGACGGCCTCGAGCCGAACCCCGAGAAGATGCTCGGCCTGGCCTCCGGGACCTATCGCTGGATCCACGCGCGCGCGCTGTGAGCGTGCGCGATGATGTGGATGACACGGCGCGGGTTCAGGCGCGGCCGGCGAGGGCGACGATGCGGTCCATCATGCGGTGGACCTCGGCCTCGGTGTTGTAGAAGTGCGGCCCGAGGCGCAGGCCGCAGTTGGGGCGCCAGTCGAGCTTGTAGTGCTCGCGGATCAGCTGCTTGCTGGCGGCCTCGCTGTCCGGGAAGTCGACGGCGACGAAGCCGGTGCGCAGCTCGTCGGCGAGCGGGGAGTGCACGGTCAGTCCGGTGGCCTGGGCGCGATCGAGGATGATGTGCGAGAGCGCGAGGCTGTGGGCGCGGATGCGATCGATGCCGATCGCGTGCAGGTTCTCGTAGGCGGCCTGCGCGACGTAGTAGGCGGGCATCGACGGGGTGCCGGCGAGGAAGCGGCGGTGGTCGTCGGCGTAGCGGATCGGGGCGGGCTCGAAGGCGAAGGGGTCGGCGTGGCCGAGCCAGCCGGTCAGCCGCGGCTTCAAGCGCTCGCGCAGGGCCGGCTTCATCCACATGAAGGCGGTGCCGGGGCCGCCGCACAGCCACTTGTGACTGCCGCCGACGACGATGTCGGCGTCCCACTCGGCGATATCGATCGGGACGGCGCCGACGGTCTGATAGACGTCGACCATCACCAGGGCGCCGACCTCGTGGGCGCGGGCGGTGATCGCCTTGACGTCCTGCAGCGCGCCCGACACGTAGATGCCGTGCGAGATCGGGACGATCGCGGTGCGCTCGTCGATCGCGGCGAGCATACGCTCGAGCGGGACGGTCATGCCGTCGTCGGAGGGCACCAGATCGAGCTGCGCGCCGAGCTCGCGGTAGCGCTCCCACACGTAGAGCACGTTGGGGAATTGCAGCGACTCGACGACGACGCGGTTCTTCGCGCCGCGAAAGTCGAGCGCGCTGGCGACGGCGGCCTGAAAGTAGGCCACGTTCTGATTCAGGACCGTCTGTCCGGCCGGGGCGCCGAGGAAGCGCGCGGCGCTGTCGGCGGTGGCCTGCAGGACCTCGAACCAGTGCGGCCAGACCTCGACGCCCTCGCGCGCCCAGTCGGCCGCGTAGGTGGCGAGGGCCTGCGCGGCCTGCCGCGGCATCGCACCCATGCTGTTGCTGTTCATGTACGTGGTGCTGGCGAGGATCGGGTAGTCCTCGCGATAGCGGGCCAGGTCGGGCTGCAGGGTCGGGCGGATGGCGGTCATGGGGCTCCTTTGAGGCGAGGCGTGTACGGGTCGAAGACCTCGACGCTGACGCGCCGGCGGTTGAACTCGGCCAGCTCGGGCGCGGTGTAGCCGCGCGAGGTCCCGCGCGGGAGCTGGCGGCGAATGAAGCCCTCGATGTTGCGACGGGCCCGCTCGGCGGCCCCGAGGCGGGCCTCGTCGATCATCGAGACGGCCTCCGCGGGCAGGTCGCCGCCGGAGGGCAGGCCGACGGCGACCCGCTCGTCGCACTCGTCCCAGCGCTGAAACAGGATGGCGCGGCGCTCCGCGAGCTCGCGGCTGCCGTCGGAGCTCAGGCCGAGCAGCTCCTGGTTGAGCTCGCCGAGGCGGGTCTCGAGCAGCTTGAGGGTGAAGTTGATGGCGAGCTGGATCCGCAGGTCGCGGGTCTGGTTCAGGAACGCGGTCTTGGCCGCGGCGTCGCGCTCCTGGCCCTGAAGTGCCAGCAGCCACTCGGTCGGGCCGGTCACGGCGAGGCCGCCGACGGCTCCGACGCCGCTCGGCCCGATCTGGAGCAGCGCCCGTCCCGAGCCGCGCATGCGCTCGCCGTGCTGGTCGCGGCCCCAGCGGTTGCCGAAGCGCACCGAACCATCGGGGTTCACCGCGGCGGTGAAGCGCTTGCCCGGGTCGACGTAGAGCAGGCTGCCGTCGCGCTGGCGCCCGAGGCCGAGGCTGCCCGGCCGACCGTCGTTGGAGCCGGCCTCCGGGCCCTCACGGATGACCTCGGGGCCAGGTTCGGACGCGGCTTCGGGCGCGGTGGATCCGGTGTCCGGCGGCGGGGCGGGGCCCTCGGGTCTGGCCTTTGGGCCAGGTTCGGCGGGGCTGGCCTTTGGGCCAGGTTTGGACCCCGCCTTCGACGGCGGATTCGACGGCGGATTCGGCGGTGG
>NZ_JACCSO010000575.1 GCF_013812955.1 Nannocystis sp.
GGCTGCGCGCGCGGGCGGTGTCGCGCACGCCGAGGCGGGCGCGCACGTACAGGGCGTAGGCGATGATGGGGCGCCGGATGTCCTTGCTGTAGTCGGCGTCGAAGCGCGACTCGATCGACTTGAGATAGTCCTGGGCGCGGTCGAGGACCGCGGGCGGGACCTTGAAGCCCTTGCCGCGGGCGCGCTCGAGCGCGTGGGCGACGTGGATCGTCAGGTACGGCCAGGAGCGGTCGCCGCGGCGCCAGAACGAGAACCCGCCGTCGGGGTTCTGCAGGCGAGCGAGGCGCTCGATGTCGGCGTCGACGAAGGCGATCAGGGCCGCGGGCGTGGGCATGCCCTCGACCTGGAAGGCGCTGAGCACGTCCTTGAGCGCGGCGATCGTCAGCATGCGCGAGGCGAGCTGCTCGCTGCACTCGTAGGGGTAGCGGACCAGGTAGAGCACCGCGTCGGTGAGCTCGGCGACGGCGGTCGAGGTGGTGCTGAGCTCGAGGCCGCCGAACTCCTTGATCGCGGCGGTGGGCGGCTTGATCGGCTGGGCGATCGCGCCGGCGTCGACCTGGCCGTAGGTGGCGAAGGCCTCGGTGGTGGCGGGCGTCCACACCGGGAGCGACAGGGTGGCGGCGTCGCTCCACTTGCCGCTGGCGGCGGCGACCTGGAAGCGGGCGGTGCCGGCCTTGACGGCGATCGCGGGCAGGCGGACCTCGACGGCGTCGTTGGCGCGGACCTCGATCCGGCGACCTGCCCCTTTGCTCAGGTCGAGGTTGCTGGTGCGGGCGGCGAGGTCGACGATCATTGGCTCGTCGGTTTGGTTCTGCACGACGATCGGGAGCTCGAAGCTGTCGCCGTAGTTGAGGAAGCGCGGGGGCGAGGGGCGGACCATCAGCGGCAGGCGGGCGGTGATCGCCGACTCGGCCTTGCCGAAGCGGTCGCTGCCGGCGACGGCGACGGCCATGATGCGGTAGCGGCTCAGGTTGTCGGGGAGCTTGATGTCGACGCTGGCGCGGCCCTGGGCGTCGGTGGGCAGGCTGGCGGCGAACAGCGCGAGGGCGTCGAAGTTCTGGCGCAGGGCGATCGCGGGGCCGCCGGGGCTGTGTTTGGTCATCGGGGCGCCGGGGGGCGCGGGCGGTGGCGCGGGTGCCTCGAGCGACGTGGTCCTCGTGCGCGTCGAGTCGCGCCCGCTCTCGGCCATGTCGACGGCCCCGCCGGCGGCCCCGCCGAGGGCTCCGCCGACGACCCCGCCGGGGACCCCATGGGCGACATCCTCGGGCCTGGCGAGGGTGACCCTGGCGCGGTTGTGGTAGTCGGCGACGCCGGGGCCCCGCTGCGGGAAGAACAGCGCGAGCGGGTCGAGGAGCTTGTAGTCGCTGAGCGCGAGCACGGCCTCGTCGACGACGACGACGGCGACCTCGCTGCCGGGCACCGGCTTGTTGTCGGCGTCCTGGACGAGCACCTCGAGCCTGGTGCTGCCGCCGGGCTCGAGCTTCTCGGCACCTGGCTTTAAGTACAGGTTGAGGGCGCGCGCGCGCGGCGGCACGGCGAGGTCGACGTGGCCGGCGGCGTAGGCGGGGCGGCGCGGGAGCGTCGGGTCGGGCTTGCCATCCCTGAGCCGCGGGGCGCTGCCGACGAGGTCGACGTGGGCGACGACGCCGGGGGCGAAGGCGGCCGCGAGCGGGACCTCGAGCGTGGTCCAGGCGGTCTTCATGGTGAAGCGGCGGGTCGAGACGAGGCCCTCGCGGCGCAGGGTGAGCACGCCCTCGGCGGGGGCGAAGGGGGCGAGCACGAGCAGCTTGGCGGAGTCGCCGGCGGCGTACTCTTGTTTGTCCGGGATGACCTGGACCTGCTCCTGCTCGACGCTGCGGGCGGGGGGTTGCTCGCCGCCGGCGACCCACAGGGTCAATTGTGACTCGTTGAGGCGGCCCTGCGGGTCCTTGACGGTGGCGGTGATCCGGTAGGTGCCGCCGAGCTTGGGGATGAAGCTGCAGCGCTGGGGGGCGACGGTGGAGCTCTTGCGGCAGTCCTGGGGGTCCTTCGCGACCTCCTTCCACTCGTCGCCGACTTGCTCCCAGACCATACGTTCGGCGCGCATCAGGATCTCGCTGCCGGTGACGAGGGCGCCGTCGATCTCGGCGACGATCGCGTCGATGTTCAGCGGCTCGCCCTCCTGCACGAACAGGCGCTCGCTCTTGATGCCGACGTAGATACTCGCGGGGTGGACCAGCAGGTCGACGCTCGAGGTCCAGGGCTGGCGGTTGACGTCGATGACGGTGGCCGCGGCGTGCACGCTGCTCGCCTCGATCGGGGTGACCTTGGCGAAGTCGATCCGCAGGTGGTGCTCACCGGCGCCGTCGGTGCGGCCGCCGAGGTACTGCGGCGGCTGCTCGGGCTCGTAGTGGCCGCCCCAGCCACCCCGGCCGGTGCCCATGAAGGTCCACCACGGGCGCCAGCGGCCGAAGGTGAAGTCGTCGTGGTTGGGCGGGCTGAAGCTGCCCGGGGTGGTCGAGACGGCCCAGGTGGTCTCGACGTCGGTCAGCTTGCCGCCGGCGAAGTACATCGCGGTGACGGTGAGGTCGGCGTGGCCGCCGATCAGGTGCGGGCCCTCGTCGGCGCGGGCCTCGACCTCGTACTCGGGGCGGCGAAACTCCTGGATCTGGATGGCGTGGGCGCCCTGCTGGCCCTTCATCGTGCCGGCGATCACCTCGAGCTCGAGCTGGGCGTGGCCGAGGTTCGGGGTCTTCGGGAGGGTGAGGGTCAGGTCGAAGCCGCCGAGGGCGTTGACCGGGCGGGTGCCGGTCAGCAGCTTGTTGCCCTGGCTGTCGTGCAGGGTGTAGCGGATCTGCTTCGCGGCCTCGGTCGGGAGATCGAGGCAGCCGCGCACACAACCGGTGCGCTGGCGCAGCCAGCCCTTGACCCGCGCGGTCTCGCCGGGGCGATACATCTGGCGGTCGTCGAAGACGTACCAGAGCAGCTCCGCGGGGCGCTCGGTGCGGCGCCAGCCGGTCTCGTCGCTGTCGCCGTACCACCAGCCGACCTGCTCGGGCAGGAAGGTCCGGTCCTCGCCCTGGGTGGCGAGCAAGACGCGGCTGCCCTTTTTGGCCAGGGCGAGCCTGGCGAGGCCGTCGGCGCCGGTGCTGCCCTTGACGGCGCCGGGCAGCAGTTGCAGCTGCACGCCGGGCAGCGGGGTACCGTCGGCGAGGCGCGTGGCGAAGCCGACCAGCTGCTCGTCGTCGACGAAGGCGTCGAGGCCGATGCGGGTCGCCTGGGCCCAGGTGATCACCTCTTGCTGCTGCCACGGCTCCTTGGGGGGCCGGGTCGGTTCGACGATGACGATCGCGTGGCCGAGGCCGCCGGGCAGGGCGGCGCGCAGGTCGATGCGGGTCTCGCCGAGGGTGTCGGGGTCGGTCTTGACGGGCACGACGTCGTCGAACACCGACTTGCCGGGCGGCGGAGCGCCGCGGCGCAGGCGGTCCTCGTTGCGCACCCGCAGGAAGCTCAGGTAGGCGTCCCAGTCGGCCGGCGTGACGGCGTGCACGCGCACCCGCAATTGTTTGTGGCCGGTGCTAAACACCGAGATCCGGCCGTCGGCGGCGGGGTCGAGCACGGACAGCACGTCGAGCGGGGCCTGCAGGGTGGCGGGCGCGGGGCCGACGTCGAACTTGTGCGCGATCGCCACGCCGAGCTGCTGGCCGTGCACGTCGCGCAGCGGCGGGTCGATGCGCACGGAGTAGCGGGTGCGGGCCCTGGTCGCGCCGGTGACGATCAGCTCGGTGCCCGAGGTGACGACCTGCATGCCGGGGATCGGGGGGTCGACGTGCACCCATTCTTTCTTGAACTTGCGGGCGTCGAGCTCGGTGGTGAAGCTGAAGCGCAGCGGCGCGCCGGGCGGGCAGTCGGGCTGACCCCAGCCGCACTCGGCGCTGACGAGCTTGAGCGGGCCGAAGGTCTGGAACGTGAACTCTTGCGGGGCGGTGGTCTTGCGCGGGCCCTCGGCGGACGGCAAACCGGCGGCGAGCACGACCTTGATCTCGCTCGCGGGTGGCAGCGCCTGATCGGCCTGCACGACCAGCCAGCGGCCGGGCTCGGTGGACTCGATCGCGGCGCGCAGATCTTTGTGTTTGAGCGCCTCGGCGGGCGGCACCAGATGCAGGGCCACCGGCGGGCCGCCGGCGGGGCGGAGCTTGATCGAGGGCAGCACCGCGGCGGGATCGATGCGCTGATCGAAGGCGATGAAGATCCGCGGGCGCCGGCTGGTGGTCGTGTTGCGCAGGGGCGCGGTCACGAGGGTCGGCGGCGGGGTGGCGAATGAGAACTGGGCGGCCTCGCCGAGCTTGCCGCCCTTGATCGCGGCGACGCCGGCGGGGACCTCGACCCGGTACTCGGTCGCCATCGGAAACCGGTCGGTGGGACGAAACAGCAGGGTCTTGGTGCCGACCCAGGTCCACACGCCGGGCGGCTGCGGGCTGAGCTGGACCGGGACCTCGGTGGCCGCCAGATCGTCGCGCGAGGTGACCGGGACCATCGGCTGCGAGAAGGTGAGCGAGAGGTCGGCGGCGATCGGGACCTCGCCGTCGGGGGCGTGGCGCAGGACCTCGAGCGGGCCGCTGGCGACCGGCGGTGGTTGGCCCTGCGGCGGGCCGGGGAAGCTGGCGAACACGGTCGTGCCGGTCTTCGGCGGCGGCTGCGAGGCGGGGCGCAGCGCGAAGTCCTTGGCCTCGTCGGGGTCGCTGGGGAGCGCGGGCAAGCGCGCGAGCAGGGCCTTGACCTCGCGCTCGCCGAGCGGCTTGGCGGGGGCGAGCGGCGGACGCACGGGGGCCTGCTCGACGGGCTTGCCCTCGGCGAGGGTGAACTCGAGGCCGGTCGCCGGGGCCGCGATCGCGGGGTCATCGGCGACTTCTTCGTCGACGTCGCCCGCGTCGGGCCCTTGCACGGGTTGCTGCCGCGCGGGGCAGCTGGAGAGGAGGAGGCCGAGGCCGGAGACGACGAGAGGGCGGGGACGCGTGGTCATCGCACTGCGAGCCATAAGCCGCGGCGAGCGCGAGCACAAGGGGCGGCGACGGGCGGGGACCAGGAGGGTGACGGGCGGCGATGGTCGCCGGCGCGCGCGATCGAAAAAGAGCGATGTTATCCGGGCGAGATCGCGGCGGCGGTCAGCCGATCGGGATGTTCATGCAGGCCTCGGTCAGGGTTGTGGCCAGTGACTGGCCGACGACCTTGGCATAGTCGGTCTTCTTCTCGATGTCGGACCAGATCGGCTCGTCGCCGAAGGCCTTCATGAACTGCCACAGGCGCTGATTCTCGGCCGGTACGCAGGGCTTCAGGAGGCCGGCCGTCAGCACGCACTCGGGGCAGTTTTGTTTGGCCGCGAGCACCATGTCGCGGTAACTGGCCACGGACTCGAGCGAGGCGTCGGGGTCGTTGGTGAGGAAGACGATCAGGAGGATCGCGTCGGTGTCGCGGATGAAGCCGTCGTTGCCGGCATGGATGGCGCTGGCGGCGAAGCCGGCGGCGGCGACCGGCATCTCGAGCGAGGAGCCCTGCTCGCCGGCCGCGATCGCGGCGCCGGTGAACCACTGCTTGAGCGCCGCGGGGTCGTCGCTGGTGTTGCTGGCGAAGTAGCTCTGACCCTCGAACTCGAACAGCTTGCCCTGCCCGCCGTTGACGCCGTTGTCGCCGTCGGCGGGCGGGTGATAGAAGCTCTTGAGGAGCTCGATCTCCTCGTTGTTGCTGCCGATCGTGCACAGGGTGTTGCCGACCGGGCAGCCGTCGGGGCAGCAGGGGTCGCCGACGTTGGTGCAGGAGAAGTCGGTGGTGGTCAGGCCGACGTGCAGGCTGACGTCCTCCGGGAGGTTGGCGACCATCGCGTCGACGAACTGCGGGAAGGCGGCGGCGAGCGCCATCTGGTACTCGCCCATCGACTTCGAGTTGTCGACGACGAACAGGATGTCGACGGCGCCGCAACCGGAGCTGATGACGCCCATGTCGACCGCGGGCGGGAGGTCGAGCCACATCGCCGGGCCGGTGGTGTCGGCGGCGGTGGTCAGGGTGGTCACGTCGCCCGTGGGGATGATGATGCCGCCGCCGGAGCTGCTGCTGTTCGGATCGGCCGTCGGGCTGGTGGCGGTCGTCCCCGAAGGATCGGCGCCCGTACAGGCGGTCAGGAGCGCGAGCACGGAGGCGAAGTAAGCGGCGATAACGGCGGGGCGGCGACGCACGTGGGCAGTATGGCGCATAAACCGGCGCCCGAGAACGGGCGCCGGCGATGCGAGGGCGGTCGCGGGGGCGGCCCGTGCGACGGCAGGCTCACATTGGATTGCGCGTGGCGCCCGGAGTGGTCGGGGCGGCGGTGCCCGGGGTCGTTGGTGTGGCGGTGCCCGGGGTGGTCGGTGTGGCGG
>NZ_JACCSO010000586.1 GCF_013812955.1 Nannocystis sp.
TGCTGCGCCTGCTGACCTGCGGCAGCGTCGACGACGGCAAGTCGACCCTGATCGGCCGCCTGCTGCACGACACCCGCCAGATCTACGAGGACCAGCTCGCCGCGGTCAAGCGCGACAGCGTCAAGCAGGGCACCACCGGCGGCGCCGTCGACCTCGCGCTGCTCACCGACGGCCTGCGCGCCGAGCGTGAGCAGGGCATCACGATCGACGTCGCCTACCGCTACTTCAGCACCGACCGCCGCAAGTTCATCATCGCGGATTGCCCGGGGCACGAGCAGTACACCCGCAACATGGCCACCGGGGCCAGCAACTGCCAGCTGGCGATCATCCTGATCGACGCCCGCCACGGCGTGATGCCGCAGACCCGCCGCCACAGCTTCATCTGCGCGCTGCTCGGCATCAAGCACCTGGTGGTGGCGATCAACAAGATGGACCTGGTCGACCACAGCGAGCTGGTCTACGAGCGCATCAAGCGCGACTACACCGACTTCATCGCCAAGCTCGAGATCCACGACCTCGTGTTCATTCCGATGTCGGCGCTGACCGGCGAGAACGTCGTCGACGCGGCCCCGACCACCATGCCCTGGTACCTCGGCCCGCCGCTGCTGGCCCACCTCGAAGCGGTGCACATCGCCTCCGACCGCAACCTCGGCCAGCTGCGCTTCCCGGTCCAGCTGGTCCAGCGCCCGAACCTCGACTTTCGCGGCTTCGCCGGCACCATCGCCTCGGGCGTGCTGCGCCGCGGCGACGAGGTCATGGTCCTGCCCTCCGGCGCGCGCACCCACGTCCAAAAGATCGTCACCTTCGACGGCGAGCTCGAGACGGCCCACAGCCCGATGGCCGTCACCCTCACCCTCACCGATGAGGTCGACTGCAGCCGCGGCGACATGCTGGTGAGGCCCGATGAGCTGCCGCTGCAAGGCGACGAGGTCGAGGCCATGGTCGTCTGGATGGCCGAAAGACCGCTCGTGCCCGGCCGCAGCTACCTGCTCAAGCAGACCACCCGGGTCGTGCCCGCCGAGCTCGCGTCGCTGCACCATTCGATCGACGTCAACTCGCTCGAGCGCCGCCCCGCCAGCAGCCTGGCCATGAACGAGGTCGGCCGGGTCACCCTCGCCCTCCACCGACCGATCGCCTACGATCCTTATAAGCAGAACCGGGCCACCGGCGCCTTCATCCTCATCGACCGCAGCACCAACGGCACCGTCGGCGCCGGCATGCTGCTCGAGCGCGGCGACCAACCCAGCGAGGACCCGTGGACCGCCCCCGGCGTCGACGAGGGCCCCCAGGACCCCGGTAGCGCCATCTCCACGGCCGAGCGCGCGACTCGCCTCGGCCAGCGCGGCGTCACCCTGCTGCTCACTGGTTTGCCCGCCTCCGGCAAGGCCACCCTCGCCTACGCGCTCGAGCGCCGCCTCTTCGACGCCGGCCGCGCGGTCACCGTGCTCTACGGTCCCGCCATGCGTCGCGGCCTCTCGAGAGACCTCGGCTACTCGGTCGACGACCGCAGCGAGAACCTGCGCCGCAGCGCCGAGGTCGCCCGCCTCGTCAACCACGCCGGACTGATCTGCATCTGCGCGTTCGTGGCCCCTCATGCGGCCGTGCGCCAGCGGGTCCGCCAGCTGCTCGGCGACGACAAGGTGATCGAGGTCCACCTCTCGGCCCCCGCCGAGGTCTGCCGCCAGCGCGACCGCACCGGCATGTACGCCCGCGCCGAGCGCGGCGAGCTCAAGGCCTTCCCCGGCGTCAGCGCGGCCTACGAGCCGCCCGACACCGCCGACCTGGTCCTGCCGACCGACACCCTCGCGCCCGAGGCCTGCGTCGAGCAGGTGATCACCCTGCTGCGCGCCCGCGGCGTATTGCTCGTTTAAGCCCCGGCCCTCCGCCGGTCATCGCCGACGCGCAGCGCCTCACCCGCGCCGCGCGTCGATCCTGGCCTGCCACGCGTCCGGTTCGGGCAAGCGCCAGGCGATCGCGTCCTCGACACCCTCGCGCGTGAAGCGGACATGCAGGAGCTTGGTCCCCTGTGACTTGCCGAGGTGGCTGCGCACCAGCGAGACGGCGTCGATCGACGCGAGCGGGATCCGCAGCTCGCTGGCGGGCACGTACATCACGAAGCACAGCTCGGTGCCTGTCAGCGCCAGCGCGCCGCTGCCCCGCAGCTGGGTCGCCCCCTTCGACTGCTGGCCGAACGACTGCGCGAGCGTCTCCTCGAGCAGCACCTCCGAGGCCGGATAGCGCCTGGCGATCTCGGCGCGCCCACGGGCCCGCAGACGCCGCACGGCCCGGCGCACCACGAGCAGCAAGACCAGCAGCAAGACCAGCAGGAAGAGCAGCAGGCCGAGCAGCGACGATCCGACCATCAGCGCAGTGTCCATGCACCCGACTCTACACCGCGGCCGCATATCCACATACTCCGCCAAAATCTAGCGCGCGCGGGCTTGCTTGAGCGCGGTAATCGGGTTGACTGCGGGCGGCGGATCGGCTCCGCTGGTGGCTTGCTATCCCTTCGCCTCGACCTCCATGCCTCACGGCGCTCGCTTTGGCTCGCGCTCGGTCTGACCGCCTGCGGACCCGGAGAGCCGTCCGCCACGACGGACACGTCCCCCGGCAGCTCGAGCACGAGCGCGACCACGGTCGACCCGGCCGTGCCGACGACCGGCACGAGCGGCACGAGCGGCACGAGCAGCACCGGTCCCACCGCAGGCGAAACCATAGACACCACCGGGCTGAGCGCGAGCGAAGGAGCCACCAGCAGCTCGAGCGGCGTCGATACGACGGCGGGCACCAGCACCGGCGCGGGCACCACCAGCGACCCGGCGAGCAGCAGCGGATCGAGCGACACCGGCGAGCCGCTGTGCATCGAACTCTTGCAGGGGTTCACCGACGCGCCGATCGGGTCTGGCTTCGTCAAGTGCGGCGACAAGCTGCCCCACCGCGTCACCGCCGAGGCCTGCGTCGTCCCGGCGACCCCGTCGAACTGTGACATAAACGGCGCCTCCTGTGCCACCAACGCCGACTGCGTCGAGCACGGGTTCGGCTCGTGCCATCAGTTCGTGGGGATGTTCGTGGACTGCCTCTGCGTGTACGGCTGCCAGACCGATGCCGACTGCGCCCCGGGCAGCGTCTGCCGCTGCGCCGGTGACGGGCTCGGCCCGTACACCACCTGCGTCGGATCGACCTGCGCCGACGACGGCGACTGCGGCGACGAGCTGTGTCAGTTCGCCCAGGCGGACGGAGTCGGCTGCCCATTCGCGGTGCAGGCGGGTAACTGCTCGACCCCGGACGACCTGTGCGACAGCGATTGCAACAAGATCACCCCCTGCATCAAGGACGACGGCGCATCGCAGTGGGCCTGCTCGGGTCAGGCCTGCGGCCGACCCTTCGTCGTCGATGCGCACCCCGTCGTCGCGCCCGCGGTCGCGCGCGACGACTGGCGCGCGCTCGTGGTGGTGCCCGCGGCCGACGCGGCCCTGCGTGCCCGGCTCGCCGCATACTGGACCGACATCGCCCTCGCCGAGCACGCCTCGATCGCCTCGTTCGCGCGCCACATCCTGCAGCTGCTCGCGATCGGCGCCCCACCGCAGCTGGTGCGCGACACCCAGCAGGCGCTCGCCGACGAGGTCGAGCACGCGCGCCAGGGCTTCGCGCTCGCCAGCCTGTACGCGGGCACAGGCGTCGGACCCGGCCCGCTCCCGCAAGCCACGGCACCCGGAGCCGCGGACGCGGCCGCGATCCTCGAGGCGGTGATCCGCGAGGCATGCATCGGCGAGACCTTGTCGGCGCTCGAGGCCCAGGAGGCGGCGCGGCAGGCCGAGGACCCGGCCCTGCGCCTGGTCCTGCAGAAGATCGCCGACGACGAGCAGCGCCACGCCGAGCTCGGCTGGCGCTTCGTGCAATGGGCGCTCGCGCGAGCCGACGCCGAGCTGCGGGCGCACGCCCGCACCGTATTCGCATCGGCGATCGCCGCCGCCCAGGCGACCGCGTGTACCCTCGCCACAGCCCCGGGCGAGCCCGAGTTACACGCCCACGGGGTCATCGATGCCCCGCTGCGCGCAGCCGTGTGGGACCGCGGCCTGCGCGAGCTGGTGCTCCCGTCCGCGCTCGCGCTCGAGGCCGCCGTCGCGTGACCCTCAGGTCGAACATCGTCGCCCACGATCACCGCGTGCTCGCCGACCAGCTGTTGCTGCCGGGCTCCGAGAGCGTGGAGGCCTGCATCGCCTTCATCGAGCTCGGCACGCTCGGGGTCGGCCATGGTCGCAGCCGGGCGCGAATGTGCCGTCGTCTGAAGCACTGCCCGCTGACAGCCCAGCAGTCCCTGAGGTTGGTGCATCACATCATCGCTCGGCTGCACGCCGGCAACATCGACGATCAGTTTCGCGACCATCTCCGGCTGGCCTACCGTCTGGGTCCGGAGCCCCTCGTGGCCGCGGCCCGCCGCTGCGAGTCGGATCCCCGCGCATATGTGCGCCGGCAGGCCCGGTGGATCCTGAGCAAACAGGGCCGGTAAACCACCGGGCCCAGCCACCCGGCCGGCCGAAACTGCGCGTATTAAAAACTCGGCGCTTTTAAAAATAATTCCCCTTGACAGGAAATTCGGCGCGAGTAGATTGGCTCTCCGCTAATCGAGGTACCCATGCTTCCCGTCCACGACCATAACGCTCGCGCAAGCACCCAGATCGCCGCCCACATGGGCCTGGCAACGATCATGCTTTCGTGCGACGCGAACGGATCGGGATGGCATCGCGAGGTATTGCTCGTACAGCCGTCGCTCGTCGAAACGTCGGTCAATAAGCCGAATTTCGGCTTCCTGCCGCGCTTCGCAGCCTGACCCACGCCAGCCCGGCTGGTTCATGCCGGACTCCGGTCCGTGCAGCGCGGCCCATCCACGGGCCGCAGCACGACCGACCGGCGCGACCCGGCGAGCGCCCCCCGGCGAAGGACCTGAACGCGTCCCTCGCTGACAGTCCCATGCGGCGCACATACCTGCGCCTGCCGTCAATACAGTGACGCCCACTCCCGGGCATCACCGATATCTCACTTTTCTATTTTTATTAGAAAAAGAATCACGGTCCGTCGTCCAGCCGCAATGAGGGCCCGGCCGTCGACCCACGTTAGCGAGGAGGTTGATCATGCGTACCATCTATGCCGACCTGTCGTGTCGGACTCCTGACCATCAGTGCATCTTGCTGCCGACGCGGCCGCTCGCCGAGCTGTGCGTGCGCGCGGGCGACCGCGTGCGGGTCGCCAACCGCGGCATGGAGGTCGAGGCCGACATCGAGCTGCGCGACGGTCTGGTCGTCGCCATCCCGGAGTGGAACACGCTCACCTACACCGATTGAGTCTTGGTGCGTATTGAACCGGC
>NZ_JACCSO010000617.1 GCF_013812955.1 Nannocystis sp.
GGGCTAGACTGCCAGGGTGCCCGTGATTCTCGAAGCGCACGACCTCGTCAAGCGCTATCCGCTTGGTGACGGCTCGGTCGACGCTCTGCGAGGCGTCTCCCTCTCGGTCGCGAAGGGCGAGTTCGTCGCGATCATGGGTTCTTCCGGCTCGGGAAAGTCGACGATGCTCCACCTGCTCGGCGGCCTCGATCGACCCGACAGCGGGGACGTCACGATCGAGGGCGTGGCGCTCTCGTCGCTCGACGATCCGTCGCTCGCGCGCCTTCGCAATCGCCGCATCGGGTTCGTCTTCCAGTTCCATCACCTGTTGCGCGACTTCACCGCGCGCGAGAACGTGATGATGCCGCTCCTGATCGACGGTGTTGCGGAGCACACCGCCCGGGAGCGTGCCGATGCGATCCTCGCGCAACTCGGCATCGCCGCCCGCACCGAGTCGCGGGTCACGCTCATGTCCGGTGGCGAGCAGCAGCGCGTGGCACTGGCGCGCGCGATGGTGACCACGCCGGCAGTACTTCTCGCCGACGAACCCACCGGCAATCTCGATCCGCCGACCGCCGCGCGGATGCATGAGCTGCTCACCACGATCGCCCGCGTCGAGCGCACCGCCGTGGTGGCGGTCACGCACTCGCGCGCTCTCGCTGCGCTGGCCGATCGCGTGCTGGCGCTCGAGGATGGTGTCCTGCGGCCTGCGGACCGCGTCGAGGCGATCGCATGACCACCTGCCAGGCGTGCCACGAGCGTGAGGCGGCGGTGCACCTCACCCAGATCGTCGGTGACCAGGTGACGACGCTCCACCTTTGCGGCCGGTGCGCCGCCGAGCGCGGCGTCGAGACCGAGGCGGAGGTCGCGCAAACCCCGCTCGGCGCTTTCCTCGCGACGATGGGGAAGGGCGGGGCGCCGCTTGCCGCTGCGGCGGCGGGTGCCGAGGCGTGCCCGGAATGCGCTGCGACGCTCCAGGATTTCCGCGCATCGGGCAAGGTAGGCTGCCCGACCTGCTGGACCGCGTTCGAGCGCCCGCTCAGGGACCTCCTCAGGCGCTTGCAGGGCGCGGTGCGTCACACCGGTGAAACGTACGCCGACCCGGGAGCACCAACCGATCCGGTCGAGGTGGTTGCACGTGAGCGCGCATCGCTTCGGGAGCGGCTCCGGGTGGCGATCGAGATGGAGCAGTTCGAACTCGCGGCCGAGCTGCGCGACCGCCTGCGGGCGATGGAGGGATGATGGACCCGCTGGTACCGGGACGCCCCACCCCGTGGCTCGACGGCGACGGGCCGATGAGTCACCTGGTGCTCTCCACCCGGGTGCGCCTGGCCCGTAACCTTGCGGAGCGGGCGTTCTGGGGGCGCAACACGCCCCTCGATCGGGAAAGCGTGGTGCGCACGGTGGAGGCGGCCGTGCGCGACGTCCCGGAGCTGTCCGATGCCTCGCTGCTGCGCCTCGACGGCCTTCCGCGGCTCACACGCCTCTGGCTCCACGAGCGGCAGACCGTATCCCGGGAACTGGCGGGGCTGGAAGCGTCGGGGAAGGTGCGCAGCGGCGCCGCGGTGGTGATCGCGCCGAGCTTGAGCGTGATGCTCAATGAGGAGGATCACCTCCGCATGCAGGGGCTCAGGTCGGGCTTCGCACTTGAGGGTGCATACGCCGACACCGATTCCATCGATCAGGCGCTGGGACAGCGACTTTCCTTCGCCTTCCACCCGGAGTTCGGCTATCTTACCAGCTGTCCGACGAACGTCGGGACGGGGCTCAGGGCGTCAGTTTTGATCCATCTTCCCGGCCTCGTGCTGACTCGCGAGATCACCAAGGTGCTCCAGGGGCTGGCGCAGGTCGGGCTGACGTATCGCGGGCTGTACGGCGAGGGAAGCGAGGTGCTGGGGAACCTCTTCCAGCTGTCGAACCAGACCACCCTTGGCAAGTCCGAGGGCGAACTGCTCGATCACCTTGGCCGTCTCGTCCGGCAGGTCATGGAGTACGAGGAGCGCGCGCGCGACGTGCTGCGGCGCGACGCACCGAATGCCCTCGACGACAAGGTGTGGCGTGCCTGGGGACTGTTGCGGCACGCACGGTCCATGTCGTTCGAGGAAACGCTGAACCTTCTGAGCGGCGTCCGTCTCGGGTTGGGGATGGGAATCCTCCCGGACGTGCCGCTCCACACGTTGAACCGGCTCCTGGTGATGGCGCAGAATGCGCACGTCGCCCGCGCAGCCGGGACCGATCTCGACGATGACCTGCTCCCGGTTCACCGGGCACAGCTTGTCCGGCAGATGCTCGAGCATGATGGAGAAGGCCGATGAATGGCTACAACTTCACTGACCGCGTGCGGAAGGTGCTGCAGATGGCCCGCGAGGAAGCGGCCCGACTGCACCACGAGTACGTCGGGACGGAGCACATCCTCCTCGGGCTGATCCGCGAGGGCGAGGGTGTCGCCGCTGCGGTGCTCACCAACCTCGGTATCGAGTTGGAGGAGGTGCAGCAGAAGATCGAGGAGACGGTCAAGAAGGGTAAGGCAGCGGCGGCTGCAGGTCCCGAACTGCCGTACACGTCGCGCGCCAAGAAGGTGCTGGAACTCGCGATGATGGAGGCGCGCGAGCTCAATCATTCCTACGTCGGCACCGAGCACCTGCTGCTCGGCCTGCTCCGCGAGGAAAAGGGCATCGCCGCGCAGGTGCTTGCCGATGCGGGGATCACGCTCGAGCAGGCACGCGCCGAGACGCTCCGTCTCCTTGGCGGCGAGATGCCGCAGCCCCCTTCCAGCAGCGGTTCGTCGTCGAAGCCTGAATCGGGCACGCCCCAGGCCGTACCGCCGAAGTCGGAGAAGGAGAAGAAGTCCAAGACGCCGGCGCTCGATCACTTCTGCCGGGACCTTACAGCGCTCGCGGCCGAGGATGCCCTCGACCCGACGATCGGTCGCGCCACCGAGATCGAGCGCGTGATGGAAATCCTCGCGCGTCGCAAGAAGAACAATCCGGTGTTGATCGGCGAGCCGGGCGTCGGCAAGACGGCGATCGTCGAGGGCCTCGCCCTCCTGGTTGCGAGCGGTCAGTGTCCCGACGTGCTCCGTGACCACCGCGTGCTCTCGCTCGACATGGCGGCCGTGATCGCCGGTACGAAGTACCGCGGCCAGTTCGAGGAGCGGCTCAAGGCGGTGATGAACGAGATCGCGCAGAGCAAGAACGTCGTCCTCTTCATCGACGAGCTGCACACCCTCGTGGGCGCCGGCGCAGCCGAAGGAGCAATCGACGCATCCAACATGCTCAAGCCCGCTCTCGCCCGCGGCGAGTTGCAGTGCGTCGGCGCGTCGACGCTCAATGAGTACCGCAAGTACATCGAGAAGGATGGAGCCCTCGAGCGTCGGTTCCAGACCGTCATGGTCGAGCCGCCCAGCGTCGAGGAGACTGTCGAGATTCTCAAGGGGCTCCGCAAGAAGTACGAAGAACACCATCGGATCACGATTCCCGACGCCACGATCCGCGCCGCAGCCGAGATGTCCGATCGCTACATCACCGACCGCTTCCTGCCGGACAAGGCGATCGACGTGATCGACGAGGCGGGTGCCCGCGCGCGCCTCGCGTCGCAGCATCCCCCCGCCGAAGTGGGCGAGCTCAAGACGCAGCTCGAGAAGGTCACGGCCGACAAGGAAGAGTCGGTGCGCGACCAGAACTTCGAGAAGGCGGCCGCGCTGCGCGACCGCGAGCGAGAGCTGCAGCAGCAGATTCGCCAGGTGCAGGATGACTGGGAGAAGGAGCGCCAGACCCGACGCCCCGTGATCGACGCGGAGGCGATCGCCTTCATCGTCGGGCGCTGGACAGGGATCCCGGTGATGCGGATTCAGGAGGCCGAGGCCGAGCGCCTGCTGCGCATGGAGGAGGAGCTCCACCGCTCGGTGATCGGCCAGGACGAGGCGATCGTCGCGGTCTCGCGCGCCATCCGCCGCTCGCGCGCCGGGCTCAAGGATCCCGACCGCCCGATCGGCTCGTTCATCTTCTCTGGCCCCACCGGTGTGGGCAAGACCGAGCTCGCCCGATCGCTTGCGAAGTTCCTGTTCAACGACCCGACTGCGCTGATTCGCGTCGACATGTCGGAGTACATGGAGAAGTTCTCGGTGTCGCGCCTGATCGGTGCGCCGCCGGGCTACGTCGGCTACGAGGACTCGGGCACGCTCACCAAGGCGGTGCGTCGCAAGCCGTATTCGGTGGTTCTCCTCGACGAGATCGAGAAGGCCCATCCGGATGTCTTCAACTTCCTGCTGCAGGTGCTCGACGAGGGGCACCTCACCGACAACTACGGACGGGTGATCGACTTCAAGAACACCGTCGTCATCATGACGTCGAACGTCGGCGCTCGCGACATCATGCAGGGCAAGTCGCTCGGCTTCCACGCAGCCGATGGTGCCCGCTCGTACGAGAAGATGGCCGAGACGGTGAAGGAGG
>NZ_JACCSO010000633.1 GCF_013812955.1 Nannocystis sp.
GCTCTGCCGCCGCGCCGCCGAAGCTCGGGTCCGGTGTCGCATCGCACCCCCGCCTACCGTGCGCGCGAAAACCTCGAGTCCAATCCGCACCACGCACCACGAAACGCCGGTTATCCTGCCGCCATGAGATTAACTCGCACGCTCCTCGCCCTGTCCCTCGCGCCCGCCTGCAGCACCGGCGAGCCCCCGGGCCAGACCGCGGCCGACCCGACCACCGTGACCGACGGCGTCCCGGTCACGATGTCCGCCACCGGCAGCTCGACCGCCGACGCACCGACCGAGGGCAGCGCGACCGCAAGTCTCACCGAGGGCCAGAGCGGCGGCCAGACCGACGCCCGGACCGACACGACCGACCCCGCGATCACGAGCTCGGGCACCGGCACCGAAGCCTCGACCGCGATGACCGACGGCCAGACCGACAGCCAGACCGACAGCCAGACCGACACCGGCCCGGACGACACCGGCAGCACCGACACTGGCCCGGTCGAGGCGTGCCCGTGCCCCGAGCTCGACGTCGCGCTGGACGACGGGATCTTCGTGCTCTCGAAGACCGCGCAGCTGTGGAAGTATTTCCCCGGCAAGAACGAGTTCACGCTCCTGGGGGCGATCGACTGCGGGCTGGCGCCCTCGACCTTTTCGATGGGGGTCGATCGTCAGGGCTCCGCGTGGGTGCAGTTCAGCGACCAGCAGATCCGCAAGATCGACGTCACCAAGGTGAGCGAGTGCAGCGACCCGGGCTTCGTGCCCGGTCAGGACGGCATCAAGAACTTCGGCATGGCCTTCGTATCGAACAGCGCCGAGGACCAGTGCGACCGGCTCTACGGCAACCACTACAACTTCGTGGCCGAGGGCGACCAGGTCAGCGAGTTCTTCAGCGTCGATCCGCTGGGCCTCGCGCTCGTGCAGCTCGGCAAGAGCAACTACGGCCGGGCCGAGCTGACCGGCACCGGCGACGGGCGCGCCTTCCTGTTCGCCGGCCCCGACCCCTCGAAGCTGGTCGAGGTCGACAAGGCCACCGGCGCCACGCTCGACGTGATCCCGCTGCCGGGGGTGAAGACCGGGGGCGGCTTCGCCTTCGCGTTCTTCGGCGGCGACTTCTACTTCTTCACCGACAACCTGTCCGACAGCAAGAGCGAGGTCACCCACCTCGACTACGACGACAGCGACAAGAACGGCGTGCAGGACCTCAAGGTCATCTACGAGGACGCGCCGCTGCGGATCGTCGGCGCCGGCGTGTCGACCTGCGCCCCGCTGGTCCCGCAATGACCGCCCGCGCGGTTTGTGCGGGCCGAATCGCCGGATCCATGTCAACAATGGACCCGGAGGAACCAGGGCATGGCGACAGCGAGCTGGAACGGCGTCACGATCGCGGAGAGCGGCGAATACGAGGTGGTCGAGGGCAACGTGTATTTTCCGCGGTCCGCCCTGCGAGAGCAGTACTTCGCGCCCAGCGCGACCACCACCGTGTGCGGCTGGAAGGGCACCGCCAGCTACTTCGATGTCGTCGTCGACGGCCAGACGAACCAGGGCGCCGCCTGGTACTACGCCGACCCGAAGCCCGCCGCCGCCAACATCCGCGGGCATGTGGCCTTCTGGCGCGGCGTCACCGTGACCCGCTGAGGCCCTGCCGGCCCGTCGCCGCGGCCCGCGTGGAATCGTGGCGCCAGACCCGGGCGTATATCATCGGACTCGCGAATCACATCGGCGATCGCCGACCGGTGATGCACGACGATCGGCTCGCCGACCTGTGGCTGCGCGGCGCGCCCATGCCGCTGCGAAAGGGCTGACGGACGGGCGGGCTCGTCCGCGAAGGCCAGGCCCCGACGCTCACGTCGACCGTCCCCGCGCTCCGGAAACGACGGTCATTCACGGGTCCGCGCCAGTCGCCACATGCGCGCCCACCCCGCCCCGCTCCCATACCGTCGACACTGCTCCCGGCCACTGCCTCACCAGCGCCCACAAGCCCCCCACTCGCCCGACATCGCCGTCCGCCACCGGCGCACTTCCGGCCGCGCCCCTGCATCCGTGCCACCCTTGCTTCCGGTTTACAGCGATGTCTGGCGCCGTGCTCACCCTGCTCGCCGCTGGCGGGTCCGACCATTCCCTCGTCCGAGACATCGGCGCGTGCCTCGTCGCGGCCGCCGTGCTCATGGTCGTTTTCGAGCGCCTGCGCCTGCCCTCGATCGCCGCGCTGCTGGCCGCGGGCATCGTCGTCGGCCCGGTCGGCCTGTCGCTCGTCGCCGACCCGGAGAACATCGCCACCATCGCCGACCTCGGCCTGACGCTGCTGCTCTTCGTCATCGGCCTCGAGGTCAACATCAACAGCCTGTTTCGCGGCGGGCGGGCGCTGCTGCTCGCGGGTCTGCTGCAGGTCCCGCTCAGCGCCACCCTCGCCTGGGCGCTGTTCGTCGGCCTGCGCCAGACCGGCTGGTCGATGTTGACCGGACCATACACGGCGCTCTACCTCGGCCTCGCCTGCGCCTTCTCGTCGACGCTGCTGGTCGCGGGCCACCTGCACTCGCGGCGCGAGCTCGACACCCGCTCAGGCCGCCTCGCCGTCGGCCTGCTGATCTTCCAGGACGTGTGGGCCGCGGTGGTCCTGGCGATGCAGCCGAACTTCGCCGACCTCGCCGTCACCCCGGTGCTGCTGACCATCGCCGGCATCGGCGCGGTCATCGGGGTCGCCGCGCTGGTCGCTCGCTTCGTCCTGCCCGCGGCGTTTCGCGCGGTCGGCCGCACCCCCGAGCTGGTGGTCACCGTCGCGCTGGCCTGGTGCTTCGGCCTCGGCCTGTTCGGCGTGCACCTCGGCGACCTGCTCGGCCTGCTCGGCCTCCACCTCGAGCACCAGCTCTCGATCTCGCTGGCGATGGGCGCCCTGATCGCCGGCAGCAGCATCGCCAGCTTCCCCTACGCCCACGAGGTGATCGCCAAGGCCGGCAGCCTGCGCGACTTCTTCGTCACCCTGTTCTTCGTCGGCCTCGGCATGAGCGTGCCGCTGCCCGAGGGCATCGACGTGGTCGCCCTCGCCCTGCTGCTCGGCGTCGTCGCCGTGGCGATCCGCCAGTTCGTGTTCCTGCCGCTGCTGCTGCGCGTCGGCGTCGACGTGCGCCGCGCCGCCGAGACCGCGATCAAGCTCGCCCAGATCTCCGAGTTTTGCCTCGTCATCATGTACCTGGGCATGGACCTGGGCCACGTCGACCAGCTCTTCACCAGCGCCGTCATCTTCGCCTTCGTGCTGACCGCCGTGCTCACCCCCGCCCTGTTTCGCCTCGCCGAGGGCTCCTATCCGCGCCTGCTCTCCGTCGTCGCCCACCTGCGCGGCATCCCGCCGGCGCCCCCCGAGCAGCCCGCCATCCGCCCGCGCCTCGCCATCCTCGGCTTTCACCGCCTCGGCGCCGCGATCTTCTGCGAGCTCGAGCGCAGCAACCCCGAGATCCTGCGCCGCACCGTCGTCGTCGACCTCACCATCGCCCTGCACGCCGAGATCCACGCCCGCGGCGCCGATGTCATCTACGCCGACCTCGCCAACTTCGAGGCCCTGCGCCACGCCAACGTCGACCAGGCCACCATCATCGTCATCACCCTCACCGATGACGTCCTGAAAGGCACCGATAACTTTCACCTGGTCCGCAACCTGCGCGCCCTCAACCACCACAGCACCATCATCGCCACCGCCAGCAAGCCCGCCGACGTGCTCGCCATCCACGAGGCCGGCGCCGACCATGTCTTCATGTGGAGCGAAGAGACCGCGCTCGCGCTCGTCCCCGCCATCCAGGCCGCCCTGCGCGGCGATCTCGCTCGCTTCGTCACCGGCCGCCGCCGCCTCCGCCGTCCGCTCGAGGAGCGCTGCGAGCTGCTCGAGTGACCCGCGGCCGCCCACTCGCCGCAGGCGCGCATCGGCGAGCCCGGGCGATGGTTGGACGCGGCCCGCTCGGACATGTTAGGCACGGCGAGGATGGATGCGGCGAACGGCGGTGAGCAGCGAGCGTCGACGGCGCGCGCATCGGCCACGATGCGGGGGATGCGGTTGATGAGGTCGATGCGATCACGCGCCCCCGCGCTGCTCGTGCTGCTCGGCGTGGCGCTGCTGCTGGCGACGCGGGCCTGGCACCCGGTCGCCGGGCTCGGCAACGCCGACATCGCCGGCATCCTCTACGAGGCCGACATCATCGGCGACGGCGGCGTGCCGTACCGCGACACCCTCGACATGAAGTCGCCGGGCACCTGGTTCCTGTTCGCGGCGATCTTCGCCGGACTCGGACGCTCGATGGACGCGGTGCAGCTGGTGTACACTGGCTGGTGCCTGCTCGCCGCGCCGGCGATCTGGCTGGCCGCGCGGGTCCTCTACGGGCCCGGGCTCGCGGCCGGCGCGGCGGTGCTGCTCTACCTCGCCGCCATCGGCTGCTTCGACCTCAACTACTCGGCGTGGATGGCGACGCCCTACGCGTGGGCCTTCGCCTGCCTGCTGCTGGGGCTGCGCGGGCGCTGGGGCTGGCACCTGCTCGCCGGCGTGTTCGCGGCGCTGGCGATGACGATCAAGGCCCAGGCCTTCGTGCTCGCGCCCTGCTTCGCGCTGGTGTGGCTGTGGGCGCGTCGCGGCGGCGAGCCGGGCGCGACGCTGCGGGCCTGGCCGCTGTGGGCCGCGGGCGCGCTGCTC
>NZ_JACCSO010000665.1 GCF_013812955.1 Nannocystis sp.
CAGCAGCGGCAGGGCCAGCGGCGGGCGGCCGGCGGGGCGCAGCAGCAGGGCGTCGCCCGCGAGGCTGGAGGTGATCAGGTGCTCGCGCGCGCAGGAGAGGGCGAGGCGCGCGCTGATGTCCGCGGCGGCGAGCGTCCAGGCCTCGCGCAACGCGGCGAGCGGCAGCGGCGGCCCCGGGAAGGCGCGCGGCAGGGCGGCGGCGGCCCAGGCGAAGAACGCGGAGGGGCCGCGAGTTGTCGAGAGATCCGCGAGCACTGGTTGATGGCTCATGGGGCGAACCACTTCATGGGGCGAATCACTTCGTGGGGCGAACCACTTCATGGGGCGAACCACTTCATGGCCCGAACCGCCTCACGGGGCGAGCCAGCGCTTGATCAGGTCCTCGACGAGCATCAGCAGGCCGGTGGCGGCGAGCACCCAGGCGATCACGCGGACCAGGGTCTCGGGGGCGAGCAGGCCGGTCTTGCGGGCGCCGAAGTGCGCGCCGATGACGGTGGTCGGGGCGACCACCGCGAACGCGAAGGGGTCGATCTGTCCCTCGAGGAAGGTCGCGACGCCCGCGGACAGGCCGGTGAGGGTGCCGATCGCCATGTTGGTGCCGATCGCCGTCGGGGTCGCGACGTGGGCGTAGCGGATCATCGCCGGCAGGCGCAGCGAGCCGAGCAGCAGGCCGACGAGGCCAGAGATCGCGCCGAGCACGGCCCCGACGACGACCTCGGCGAGCATCGGTGAGATCCTGGGCGACTTCCTGGGCGGGTCCCCGGGCGCCGCCTCGCGCTCGGGCGGACGCTTCGCCACCAGCATGTTCAGACCCGTGAGGATCAGGGTGACGGCGATCGCCAGCTTGAGCAGGCGCTGGTCGACGTGCTGGGCGTAACGGGCGCTGAGGAACGCGGCCGCGGCCGAGGGCAGACCGACGCTCAGCAACAGCTTCAGCTGCACGCGGCCGTCGATCGCGTGCCGCAGCGTTCCGATCAACGTTCCCGCGGTCGAGATCGCCAGGCTGGTCGCGGCGCCGACCGTGGCGCTGCCGAGCGCGTAGATCAGCAACGCCACCCGCAGCTGCCCCAGCACCAGACCGACGGTCGTGCCGATGTAGCTCAGCAGCAGCGACACGACGGCGATCAGGGCCAAAAACAGCGGGTCGGCGGTCAAGCAGGCCTCGCGCCACGGACCGGCGCGCGCGGACAGTAACACGCTCGCGGCCCGTGCCGGTCGGTCCACGAGCACCCGCGCCGACCTTGACACCGGGCCGCGCCGGGCGGCATCGTCGCGCCGCGATGGACGGTACCCCGGCAGGGCAAGGCGAGGGCCTCGGGCGGCTCGTGATCGTCAACTGGGCCCCGGACGCGCTCGGCCTGGTGCGCGCGCTGCAGGAGCTCGGCGCGAAGTCACTGACGCTGCTCGGCAGCCACCGGCCGGAGGCCGTCGAGGCCGTGCTGGCCGCAGCGCGGGCCAAGGGCGCGGTGCGCTACCTGGCGGCCTCGGTCGGCGACGGCCTCGAGGCCTTCGCCGAGCAGCTCGGCGCGCTCGAGGTCGCGAGGGCGCGTTCGATCATCGTGCTGCCGCAGCGCGGGCGCGGTGAGACCGACGCCTTCTCGCGCCTGGCCTGCTCGGCGATCCACCGCGCGTGCGCCGGCCAGCCGCCGCGCATCCTGGTCGCCGTCGAGGACCCCGAGGCCACCCACGAGTTCGCCGGCCTCGGCGTGTCCACGATCTTCTATCCCGGGTTCCTGCGCGCCGCCCTGCTCGCCCACGGCTGCCTCGACCTGGCGGTGTTTCGCTTCATGCTCGCGCTGCTGCACGGCGGCCTGCGGGTCCAGACCTTACCGGTGCCCGCCGAGCTGCGCGACAAGTGCTTTCGCGACGCCTGCCTCGCCATCGAGACCGACCCCGAGGGCCGCCCCGTCACCGTGCTCGGCCTCTGCCTCACCGGCGAGCCCGGCATGCTGGTCAACCCCGGACCCGCCCAGCCGCTGCGCGCGGCCGCCGGCCTCCTCGTGCTCACGGGACAGGGCTCATGAGACATGTCCCAAGAGCCAGGATGACGCCGGCGACGCTGGCGACGCTGGCGACGACGCTCGTGATGGCCGCGAGCCCCGCGCTGGCCGGCGCCGAGCCGGTGCGCTTCGGCACCGGCAGCAAGGGCGGCGACTTCCACATGCTGGGCCTCGCGCTGGCGGCCGACTTCGAGGCGGGCGGCGGGGCGGTGCAGCTGGCGGTCGAGCCGACCAAGGGCTCGTGCGAGAACATCAAGCGGCTGCTGGAGGGCAGCCTGGACGTCGCGCTGGTGCAGTACGACGTCGCGGCGGAGGCGTTTCGGGCCAGCCAGATGGAGCTGCCGAAGGCCGACGGGCTCGAGCAGTTCGGCGGATGGATGTGCAAGATCTCGCCGCAGCAGGCCCGCCAGGCCGAGCTGCGGCTGATCGCCGCGGTCAGCGACAGCGCGGTGCACCTGCTGGTGCGCCGACCGGTCCGCATCGACACCATCGAGCAGATCGGCGCCCAGCCGATCTACATCGGCAAGGACGGCTCGGGCAGCTTCGAGACCGCGCGGGTGACCCTCGGCGCGGGCGGGCGGGCCACCGACCAGCTGAACCTGTTCACCGGCAGCGCCGACGAGGCCCTGCATGCGATGGGCCGCGGCGAGCTGCTGGCGATGCTGCGCACCACCAGCCGCGGCCACGCCGACGTCGGCAGCGTGCTCGACTCCGGCCTCGCGGCGCTGAACCCCCTGCCGGAGGAGGTCCTGAACCGGCTGATCGACGGCTATCCGTATTATCGGGTGTGCCCGATCGAGCCGCGCCACTACGCCGGTCGCCTCGAGTACAGCCTGCCGACCGTGTGCGTCAGCGCGGTGCTGCTGTCGGCGCTGCCGCGCGCGAAGTCCGAGGACAAGGCGGTGCGCGCGAGCCGGGACGTGGTCGTCGGCGCCCTGCTCGACGGCCTGGAGCGGGTCGCGGCGGACCCCGAGCATCACGAGCTCGGCCTCGAGCTGCTGTCTCGCGGCTTCGCCGAGAAGGAGCCGATCCCCCTGCACCCGGTCGCGGCCCGGCGCGAGTCGTGGGCGCTGTGGATGGGCTGGATCGAGCTGATCGCCGCGGTGCTGATCGTCGGCCTGATCGCGCTGTTCGGGCGCCGGGCGCTGCACCGCCGCGGCATCGCCACCGGCTTCGGGTTCGAGGGCCAGCTCTCGAACCCGCTGGTGCCCTTCGCCGCCTTCGCGGTGGTGGTGGTGTTCTCGACCTACCTGGTGTGGTTCCTCGAGCACGACTCGAACACCCGGCTGCGGACCCTGAACGACTCGTTCTGGGAGATGAACACCTTCGCGACCGGCAACTTCAGCACCGACACCCTGAAGACCTCGGGGGCGCGGCTGGTCGGGGCGATGGCGACCATTTTGGGCCTCGGCCTGCTCGCATGGTTCACCGCGGCGCTGACCAACATCTTCGCCCAGGACCAGACCCGGCTGTGGCGACGGCTGCACCAGCACTTCGTGGTCCTGAACTTCCGCGAGGACATGCTGCCGCTGATCCGCCTGCTGCGCAGCCCCGGCCCGGCCCGCCTGCGCTCGCTGCACGTGGTCGTGCCCGACGCGCTGCCGAAGCGGGTGCGCCTGCAGCTGGCGAAGATCAAGGCGCTGACGATCCACTACGACAACCCCGAGGTGCCCGAGAACCTGGCGACCCTGCGCCTGCCGCGGGCCTCGCGGGTGATCGTGCTCGGCGGCGAGGCGGACGCGCGCCAGACCAGCTACGACCCGCTGCGGATCGCCCGCGCGGTGCACCAGGCCTGCGCCCGCGACCCGCAGAACCGCGCCGTGCAGGGCCGGGCCGGGCTCGCGGCCTTGCGCACGATGAGCGTCGCGTCGAGCTCGGGCGCGGCGAGCCGGGTCGCGCTCGCGCTACCGGTGACGCTGGTCGAGACCTCCGAGTCCGAGCCCGACGAGATCTTCGACCCCTTCAGCGCCTGGCTGGTGCCCGTCGACAGCCGTCAGCTCGGCTACACCTGGCTCGCCGCCGCTTGCCGTGACCCCGCCTTCGCCGAGTTCTTCAGCGGCATCGCGGCCTTCAGCGACGTCAACGCCGAGGTGTACACGATCGCCGTGCCGGTCTCCTGCCACGGACAGACCTGGCGGACCCTGCGACGCACGCTCTACGGCCTGCCCGCGGGCCCCGAGAAGACCGGCGGCGTGGTGCCCCTCGGGCTCTACCGGGCCACCGCGAGCGAGCGCCAGGCCCGGCCCAGCGCCCACGCCGACCTGCGCACCCGTCTGCTGATCAACCCCGCGCTCGACCTCGTGATCGCGTCCGGCGACCTGCTGGTCGCCCTGTGCGAGGACGAGACCGAGCTGCGAAGGATCGTCCGCCAGCTGCGACTTTAATTAATAATCCAAAGAGATGGCCCGAGGCGCATGCCAGCGAGCGATCCGAGCACGGCACAGCACCGCGCAGCGGCCCGGGCGGGGTTCGCCGCCCGCGGTCTGGTGCCCGCGGTCCCACGCCCCCGCATCGATACGTTGTATTTGCGGCGAACCCCGCCGTCCGCTTGACGCCCCGGCGCGCCGCAGGTAACGAGGTCGAGCATGCTGCGTCGATCTGCTCTGAGCGCCGGCCTGGTGGCCTTGCCTGCCTGCTACGTCGGTCTGCCCCAGGACGAGATCGCCAGCGAAGCGAGCGTCGGGAGCAGCAGCGCCGGCTCGAACAGCGCCGGCCCGTCGACGATAACGACGGTCGGCTCGGCTGGCTCTACGGACATGTCTGCAGGGACAGGCGCGACGGACGCCCTCACCACCGACCCGGTGAGCACCGACGGCCCCGCGACCGGCAAAACGAGCACGAGCCCCGGCACCACCGGCCCGGCCGAGACCGGCGAGACCGGCGAGACCGGCGAGACCGGCCTGAACGAGACCGGCGTCGACGAGACCGGCCTGAGCGAGACCGGCGTCGACGAGACCGGCGAGCCGCCCGACGCGGCGGCGCTGCTGTGCGGGCGCTGGAAGTCGGACCGTGCCGCGCTCGGCGAGGGCAGCTGGAGCGGGGCCGTCGACGGCTGCGACCCCGGCACGATGTCCCAGGACGGCCGCGACAACGCGCTGCGGCTGGTCAATCTGTACCGCTTCATCGCCGACTTGCCGGCCGTGACCGAGGACGCGGCGCTGACGAGCAACGCCCAGTCCTGCGCGTTGATGATGCACGCCAACGGTCAGCTGAGCCACGCGCCGCCGATGAACTGGAAGTGCTGGACGGCCGCGGGCGCGGGCGCGGCGGGCAAGAGCAACATCTCGAGCACGCCCGGGGTGCTCGGGGTCGACCTGTACATGGTCGACCCGGGCAACGACACGACGATCGGCCATCGCCGGTGGATCCTCTCGAATAACCTCGGCCCGATCGGCCTCGGCTCGACCGCGAAGAACTCGTGCATGACGGTGATCGGCGGCGTGGGCAACGCCGGCAAGGCGTGGCTGGCCTGGCCGCCGCCGGGCCTGGTCCCGTATCAGGCGATGCACGTGCCGACGATCGGCTGGGCCAACGTCGACCAGACCGGCTGGACCGTGCAGAGCGACACCATCGATCTCAGCGCCGCCGGGGTGTCGGTCTCGGTCGGCGGCGTCGACCAGCCGGTCACCGTCAACGTGCTCGGCAAGAACTTCGGCTCCTCGCATGCGGTCCGCTTCGTGCCCAAGGGCTGGACCGTCGAGCCCGGCCAGACCTACGACGTCGCGCTGAGCGGCGTCGCCCAGCCGATCAGCTACAGCGTGCAGATCGTCGACTGCCCCTAGCTGCGCCCTGCTTGCGCCCTGCTTGCGCGCCCCCCATGTGGACCCCGCCCCAAAAGCACAAACACCCGATCCCCGCGACCCGCTGGCCGAGCGCCGATGAGGCCGCCGACAGCCTGCTGTTCGCGCCGCTCGAGCACGGCGCGCTGCAGCTCGCGCAGCGCAGCTGGGTCCCGGCGATGGTCCCCTGGCGCGCCACCGAGGACGGCCAGGTCACCGATGATGTCGTCGACTGGTACGCCCGCTTCGCCGCCGGCCGGCCGGGCGCGCTCGTGGTCGAGGCGACCGGCGTGCGCGACGTGCCCTCCGGGCCGCTGCTGCGCATCGGCGACGACCGCTTCATCCCCGGCCTGCAGCGCCTGACCGCGGCCGTGCGCGCCGCGAGCGCCGGCCACACCAGGCTCTTCATCCAGCTGATCGACTTCCTCGCGGTCAAGCGGCGCCCGCCGGCCGACAAGTTCTTCGCCCGCTTCCTCGCCGTCGACGCCGGCCATCGCGCCCGCCTCGCGGCCCTGCAGCACCAGCCGCGCTGGCTGGACGCCCCGGAGCCGGAGCTGCGGGCCGCCCTGCACCACGCCGGACCGGAGTCATGGCCGGCGCTGCTCACCCCCCGCGAGCTGCGTGACCTCGAGTACGGATATCGTGAATCCGTCTCCGACCTCGAATTACCGCACATCGCCGAGCTGCCGCGGGCGCTGCCGGGCCTGTTCGCGGCCGCCGCGGCGCGGGCCCAGGCGGCCGGCTTCGACGGCGTCGAGCTGCATTATGCGCACGCCTACACCATGGCGAGCTTCCTCTCGCGCACCAACACCCGCAGCGACGGCTACGGCGCGAGCCTGGCGGGCCGCCTGCGCCTGCCGCTGGAGGTGATCGCCGCGGTGCGCGAGCGCATCGGCGCGGGCTTCGTGCTCGGCTGTCGAATGCTCGGGGACGAGGTCATCGCCGGCGGCAGCGACCTCGCGGACGCGGTGGAATTCGCCCGCGCCTTCGCCCGCGCCGGCCTCGAATTCATCAGCGTCTCGAAGGGCGGAAAATTCGACGACGCGCTCCAGCCGAAGGTCGGCGAGGCGGTCTATCCCTATACCGGGCCCAGCGGCTACGAATGCATGCCGACGGTGATCAGCGACCAGCGCGGCCCCTTCGCCCGCAACCTCCCGCAAGCCGCGGCGATCCGCGCGGCGATCCGCGCCGACGGCCTGCTGACCCCGGTGGTCGCGGCCGGCGGCCTCAACAGCTTCGAGCAGGCCGAGGGCGCCCTGCAGGCCGGACAGGCCGACATCATCGCCGCCGCCCGCCAGAGCCTCGCGGACCCCGACTGGTGGCACAAGCTCCGCCTCGGCCGCGGCGACGAGATCCGCCGCTGCAAGTACACCAACTATTGTGAGGCCCTCGATACCCGGCACAAGCAGGTCACCTGCCAGCTGTGGGACCGCCAGGGCCTGGACGCCCCCGATGTGACGCTCTCCCACGACGGCCGCCGGCGCCTGGTCGCGCCGCGCTGGCGACGATAGCCCGCAGACGGGCCCAGAACGGCCACAGGCGGCCATGCACGGGCGCATTCATTGCAGTGTGCGTGTATCGCCATTTAACTGAACAGATCGGCGCGGAGCGCCGCCTGTGCCAGTAAACGGGGGGATCGGGCCCCAATCGTGGCTGGTTAACCGCATCACCACTTCATTGCGGTGACGATAACGATCGGAGTAATGATGTAAGCAAATATCGGCTCACGTCAGATATTCTCCACGGCCAGCGTCCATAAAAATGCCCGTGGATGGCAGCGCACGGCCAATTCGCCGGCCGATATGGTCCCAACACCTACCTTTGGGCCGCTGTGTAGAAAGCAGGTTGCGGGTTTTTCTGATGCTCTGGTGAAAAGTGGCTTTACATATACGAAGAGCTCGCTTACCTTCTGAACACGCCAATCGAGCCCCACCTCTCAGGGTGATCGTCACGTGGACCGCCGGTCCGTGACACCGGTGCTGGCATATCTTCAGCGCGCCCGGATCCGATCCAGGTGGCGTCAAAACGCTCGCTATACCTCGAATGCGCGGATCCCCGCGTAAGAATGGAAGTCGCAGTGCGGCAATGGAACCGTAGGTCGGCGCGCTCGCAGCGGCGCCAGAGCCCCTCCTCGATAGAAAGATAGGGGTATCACGATGGATCTCGCAAATGTGATGGCAAAGACGATGATGTGCGCGGCTGTGCTGGTCGTGGGCTGCGTCGATGAATCGGATGCCCTGGAGGCGGCCAACCAGGCCGACATGGCGCTGATCGACGACGCGGCCGACGTGGCCGACGTGGCCGACGTGGCCGATGACGCGGCGCTCGACCTGGTCGACGACGAGCGTGAGCACGAGAACGAGGAGCAGGTCCTGGACCTCGCGGCGGGCGAGCTCGGGCCGGGCACCGCGGCCGCGGAGATCGAGACGCTCGACGTCATCATCCCGCCGGCGCTGCACTCTCAGGGCATCGAGCTGCCCGCGAAGCTGGTGCGCCCGAAGCTGTCGTCCGCGAGCGGCAAGCGCCCGGCGATGCTGGTCCTGCACGGCTCCGGCGGCCTGCTGAAGGACGGGAGCGGCAAGGGCAAGCAGCCCTGCAGCTCGGAGATGGAGTCGCAGTACCAGGAATGGGCCGACCGCCTCGCCGGTCTCGGCTACACCGTGCTGCTGCCCTCGAGCTACTCGGCGCGCGGCTTCTGCGACAAGCACAAGGACGATATGCCGAAGCACTTCGACGACAAGCCGGAGCAGATCATCTCGCGCATCTACGACACCGACGCGGCCTCGCGCTACCTGTGCGAATTGAAGGAGGTGGATTGCGAGCGCATGGGCGTGCTCGGATTCTCCCAGGGCGGCACGATGGTGATGCTCGCCCTCCACTGGCAAGTCGAACACGCGATCTCGTACTTTCGCAAGACCAAGGCCAAGGACTTCGACATCGAGATCCCGGACCTCAAGCCCGGTCGCCCGGAGTTCAAGATGGGCATCGCCTACTACCCCGGCTGCGGCTTCGACGGCGCGGTCCCGACCTCGACCAGCAAGAGCTCGGCGATCGAGAACAAGTACTCGCCGACCGGCCCCCTGACGATCCTTCACGGCAGCAAGGACTCGCTGCTCAAGCAGTGCAGCACCGAGCACGCGACGGGCGCCCGCCAGATCCAGTCCAAGCAGGTCGCGGAGAAGCTCGGGATCGAGGACCTCTACGAGATCACCGTCTACAAGGGCGCCAGCCACAGCTTCGACAGCTCGGGCAGCAAGAACCCCGCGGACGCGAACAAGGGCGCCGACGGAGCCGCCCGCGTCGCCGCCCTCAAGGTCACCCTCCACAAGCTCGCCACCCAGCTCTGAACACGGCCCTTTCGCGCATCAGTCGTGTCGTGGCCGGAGATCCTCAGTCGAGGATAAGACCGGCACGCCCGCCTCATCCTCGACCCGCACGGGCAACGACCCCGGCTCGCGGTCGTATCGTGCCCGGATATCTGCGTCAGGCCCCGGGGCCCCCTCCGTGGGCCATTCCGGGAGACGCCGATATCCGGGCACGACTCGTTTAACCCGCTTTCGGGCGCCCGCGGACCCATATCGCGCGCCCACGCCGTATCCCGGCCGCAGGCGCCATACCCCGGGAACCCAAACCCCCAATCACGCCC
>NZ_JACCSO010000598.1 GCF_013812955.1 Nannocystis sp.
GAGTGGCAGTGTAGACGCCTTCCCCGCCGGGCGCGACCGGCCCGCCCCGGCCTCGCCCCCGGTTTGGGCGCAGCACGCGGCCTGACAAAGCGGTACAAGGTGCGCGACCCCGTGCCCGAGAGATCCATGACCGAAGAAACCCCGGCGGCCCCCAACCCGATCAGCTTCAGTGACCTCTTTCGCGAGGTCGCGCTGCCCGAGCCGCTGCTGCGCGTCCTGACCGAGGTCGGCTACGAGTCGCCCTCGCCGATCCAGGCCCAGACGATCCCACACCTGCTCGGCGGCGCCGACGTGCTCGGCCAGGCCCAGACCGGCACCGGCAAGACCGCGGCCTTCGCCCTGCCGATCCTCGCGCGCCTCGACATGAGCCAGAAGAAGCCGCAGGCGCTGGTGCTCGCGCCCACGCGTGAGCTCGCCATTCAGGTCGCCGAGGCCTTCCAGCGCTACGCCACCCACATCCCCGGCTTCCACGTGCTGCCGATCTACGGCGGCCAGAGCTACGGCCCGCAATTCGCCGCGCTCAGCCGCGGCGTGCACGTCGTCGTCGGCACCCCCGGCCGCATGATCGACCACATCGAGCGCGGCTCGCTCGACCTCTCGCAGGTCCGTTTCGTGGTGCTCGACGAGGCCGACGAGATGCTGCGCATGGGCTTCCTCGACGACGTCGAGACCATCCTGAAGAAGACCCCGGCCACCCGCCAGACCGCGCTGTTCTCCGCGACCTTGCCGGGCCCGATCCGGCGCATCGCCCAGACCCACATGCGCAGCCCGGTCTCGGTCACGATCGCCGCCCGCACCCGCACCGCCGACAACATCCACCAGCGCTACTGGCAGGTCAGCGGCATGCACAAGCTCGACGCCCTGACCCGCATCCTCGAGGCCGAGAAGTTCGACGCGATGATCGTGTTCGCCCGCACCAAGCAGGGCACCGACGAGCTGGCCGAGCGCCTCCAGGCCCGCGGCTTCGCGGCCGCGTCGATCAACGGCGACATCCAGCAGCAGCAGCGCGAGCGCACCATCGCCCAGCTCAAGGACGGCACCATCGACATCCTCGTCGCCACCGACGTCGCCGCCCGCGGCCTCGACGTCGACCGCATCAGCCACGTGCTCAACTTCGACGTCCCCCACGACGCCGAGAGCTACGTGCACCGCATCGGCCGCACCGGCCGCGCCGGCCGCAGCGGCAAGGCGATCCTGTTCATCGCCCCGCGCGAGCGCAACCTGCTGCGGGCGATCGAGCACGCCACCCGCCAGCCGATCGAGCGCATGGAGCTGCCGACCGTGCGCGACGTCAACGACGTCCGCATCAACCGCTTCAAGCAGCAGATCACCGACACCCTCGCCGGCGGCGAGCTCGACCTGTTCCAGCGCGTGATCGAGGACTACGAGCGCGAGCACAACGTGCCCGCCGTCGAGATCGCCGCCGCCCTCGCCAAGATGGCCCGCGGCGCGGTCCCGCTGCAGCTCGACCCCACCCGCCACGAGGCCCCGATCCAGCGCGTGGACGACGACCGCGGTCGCAACGATCGCATGGACCGCCCGGAGCGGACCGAGCGCCCGCGCAAGGAGCGAAGCGAGCACGCCCCGCAGGCCGGCTTCGCGACCTTCCGCATCGAGGTCGGTCACAACGACGGCGTCAAGCCCGGCAACATCGTCGGCGCGATCGCCAACGAGGCCAGCCTCGAGGCCCGCCAGATCGGCCGCATCGAGATCTTCGACGAACACACGCTGCTCGACCTGCCCGAGGACCTGCCCGCGGACACCGTCACCCACCTGAAGAAGGTCTGGTGCGCCGGCCAGCAGCTTCGCATCACCCGCGACGGCGAGCCGCCCGACAACGCCGACAAACCACCGGGCCGCGGCCCCGCTCCGCCGACCCGCCGCTTCTTCGCCGGCGGCAAGCCCTTTAAGGGCAAGCGTCCGTTCACCGCCAACAAGCCGCGCTGAGCGCTCCACGGGCTCGATCCCGCCGGCCCGCCGTCCCCCATCGCTGACTGCGACCCACCGCGAAGAAGCGCCGTATGATGGCGACCGGTGGGCCGCGATTTTCCCGATCATTTTTCGGTCACGGCCGACGCCTACGCCCGGTTTCGCCCGCGCTACCCCCAGCCGCTGCTGGCCCGCCTCGCCGCGCTTGCGCCGAGTTCGGCGTGTTGCTGGGATGTGGCCACCGGCTCCGGTCAGGCCGCGCTCGCGCTCGCCGAGCACTTCGACCTCGTGGTCGCCACCGACGCCAGCGCCCGGCAGCTCGCCTGCGCGCCCCCCCATCCGCGAGTCGAGTACCGCATCGAGGAGGCCGAGCACAGCTCGCTCGCCGCCGCGAGCGTCGACCTGGTCACCGTCGCCGCCGCCCTGCACTGGTTCGCGCTGCCGGCGTTTTATGCCGAGGTCCGACGGGTCGCCCGACCCGGCGCCGTGTTCGCCGCGTGGTCCTACGGCGTTCACTTCGACGTCGCCCCCGAGCTCGACCCGATCCTCGCCCACCACACCGAGGTGGTGCTCGGCCCCTACTGGACCGACGCGCTTCGCCACGTCCGCACCGGTTACCGCGAGCTCGAGTTCCCGTTCGCCGAGATCGATGTGCCGCCCGCCACGATCACGGTCGAGTGGACCCTCGACCAGGTCGTGGGCACGATCGGGACCTGGTCGGCGTCGAACATCTTCCGCACCCGCACCGGCCAGGACCCGGCCGCGTCGCTGCGCCAGCAGCTCGCCGCCGCCTGGGGCCCCGCCGAGGCGCGCACCGTTAACATGCCGCTGTTCTTCCGCGTCGGCCGGATCTCCTGACCATGCGCAAGACCACGAGCGAGGGACCCGACGCGAGCACGTCCCGCATCATCGAGCTCGCCGAGCAGCTCTCGCTGGTCGCGTCCGGCTTCACCACGATCGACAACCTCGAGGCCCTCGGCGCGCAGGTCCAGTCGGCCCTCCTCCGCCTGATGGACATCGAGTACAGCGGCATTTTTCTGTGGGACGTCGAGAAGGGCAGCCTGCGCCTCCTGCACGCCAACGGCTTCTCCGAGGAGGAGCGCCTGGAAGCCGAGCGCACCGCGTGGGACCGCCACCCCGGGCACGTGTTTCGCACCCAGGAGACCTACTTCGTCCCGGACGTCGAGAACGACCCGCAGCAGCGCACCCAGAGCAGCGCGCGCAGCTTCGTGATCCGCTCGCGCCTGTTCATGCCGATCGTCTCGGGCGGCGAATCACTCGGCGTGTTCGGCCTCGCCTCCACCGAGCCCGACCACTTCACCGAGGAGCACGTCGCCGTGCTCGGCTTCCTCTGTCGCCTCACCGGCGTCGTCTACCGCCAGGTGCTCGACCGCGAGGCCCGGCGCCAGACCCAGGTCGCCCTCGACAGCGCCGCGCGCCGCCTCCAGCTGGTGTTTCGCACCCTGCCGATCGCCCTGTTCGTGCTCGACGCCGCCGGCCGCTTCACCCTCGCCGAGGGCGCCGTGGTGGCGATCCTCACCCACGAGCCGCTGGTCGGCCGGACGCTCGCCACATGCTTCACCCACGCCCCCGAGCTGCGTGAGCTGTTCACCCGCGCCCACCTCGACGAGTCGCTGCTGGTCCAGCAGTGTGTGCGCGATCAGGTGCTCGAGGTGTTCGCCGCCGCCAACGTGGAGGGCGGCACGACCGTGATGATGCACAACATCACCACCCACCAGCGCAACCTCGAGGAGCTCGCCCGGCTCAACGGGGAGCTGGTCCAGACCCGCGATCAGGCGGTCACGGCGACCCGCGTCAAGAGCGAGTTCCTGGCGACCATGAGCCACGAGCTGCGCACCCCGCTGAACGCGATCCTCGGCTATGCCGCGATTGTCCGCGAGGACCTCGACGCCGGCGCCAGCCCCGAGCCCGCCGACATCAGGCGCATCGAGGCCGCCGCCAGCCAGCTGCTCGACCTCATCAACGACACCCTCGACATCTCCAAGATCGAGGCCGGAAAGATGAGCCTCACGCTCGAGGACCTGAGCCTCCAGGCCCTGCTCACCGGCGTCGACGTCAGCATTCGTCCGCTCCGCGATCGCAACGGCAACCGCTCGCGCCTGGAGATCACCACGAACATCGACCAGATCCACTCCGACGGCGCCGCGCTGCGCCGCATCCTCGTCAATCTCCTCGGCAACGCCCACAAGTTCACCCGCGACGGCGAGGTCACCCTGACCGTCTCGGAGCAGACGCGGGCCTCGGGTCCGCAGCTCGTGTTCACCGTCCAGGACACCGGCATCGGCATGAACCCCGAGCAGATCGCGCAGATCTTCGAGGCCTACACCCAGGCGGACCCCACGACCACGCGCCGCTACGGCGGCACCGGCCTCGGCCTCACGATCACCGAGCGCCTCGTGCACCTGCTCGGCGGCGACATCTCGGTCACCAGCACCCCCGGCGTCGGCTCCCGCTTCGTCGTCGTGCTCCCGCTCGCGCCGCCGGACTGACCCGGACCGCGTGTTACGCTCGCGCGCCGGTCATGCCCACGAGCGATCCGCAAGCGAGCGCTCCACGACGCCACCACTCCGCGCGCCCGCTCGAGCTGCGCCTCACCGAGCAGGCCCCCGTCGCCCTCGCCGCGCTCCTGCGCGGCTTCGTCGCCGCCGACGCGGCGATGAACGGCGCGCTGCTCGGACCCCATCGCGGCGACCTCATGGCGATCCAGCGCGGCCTCGTCACCGCCGTGCTGCGCCTGCTGTTCATGCTGCACGCCGAGGACCGCGACCTGCTGCCCGGAGGGCCGCGGCTCACGCACCTCCACCAGCAACTTTGCGCGCAAGCGAGCGCACCGGGATGCAGCGGCTGGGCAGCGCTCATCGCCCGCTTCACCCAGCTGAGCGCGTCCGACTGCGGCCTCTTCGACCCCGGCGACCATCTCTTCCTCGCCCAGGGCGCCCGGGGCCAGCGACCTCGCGTCCCCGACGACGCGCTGCGCCAGGCCCTGGGCGCCCTGCTGCTCGTCGACGGCGCGCTCATCCACCACGGCACGCTCGAGCTCGAGATGATCGGCGGCGCCTACGAGGCGATGCTCGGCCTGCGCCTGGTCGCCGGCCCGGACGGCGCGCTCCAGCTCGAGCCCGACGCCGCGAGACGTCGCTCCGGCACCCACTACACCCCGCGCACGCTGACCGCCTCGATCGTCCGCACCACCCTCGAACCACTGCTCGCCGCCCTCGGCGAGCGCCCCGACGCCGCGCGTCTCCTCGACCTCAAGATCTGCGACCCCGCGCTCGGCTGCGGCGCCTTCCTGCTCGCGGCCTGCCACCAGCTCGGCGAGCAGCTCGAGGCCGCATGGATCCGCGACCATGACGGCCCTCAAAGCACCCCCGACCTCGCCCAGCGCGCACGCCGCCAGATCGCCGCGCACTGCCTGCACGGCGTCGATCTCGAGCCTGTCGCCGTCGAGCTCGCGCGGCGCTCGCTGTGGCTGCTCACTGGCGCGCCGGGACCCGCGGGCGCCTACCTCGAGGCCAACCTCCGGCGCGGGGACGCCCTGCTCGGCCTCGAGATCGCGGCGCTGGACACGGTCCCGATCGCCGATCTTCGCCGCGAAGCCGACGCGCAGATCGCCAGTCACTTCGCCGGCGATCCCGAGTCGCGCCCCCGCTGGCCCTTCCACTGGCCGCTCGAATTTCCCGCCGTGTTTCGCCGCGACAACCCCGGCTTCGACGCCATCATCGGCAACCCGCCGTTCCTCGGCGGCCGTCAGATCACCACCCACCTCGGCGCCCGCTATTCACTGTGGCTGCGCCGGCAGCAGCCCGGCAGCAGCGGCGCCGCCGACCTCTCGGCCCGCTTCTTTCGCCGCGCCTTCACGTTGCTGCGCACCGGCGGCGCGCTCGGTCTGATCGCCACCAATACGATCGCCCAGGGCGATACGCGCCAGGCCGGCCTCGCCTGGATCTGCCGCAACGGCGGCACCATCTTCGCCGCGACCAGGCGCCTGCGCTGGCCCGGATCCGCGGCCGTGATCGTCAGCGTCGTGCACATCATCCGCGGCCCTGACCAGCGCGCCCTGCCCTGTCGCCTCGATGGTCGCCCGAGTCCACGCATCTCCCACTATCTCTCGCGGGGCGGCGACGCCGAGCCGCAGCGCCTCGCCGCCAGCGCGGGCCTCGCTTCGCAGGGCTGCATCATCCTCGGCAGCGGCTTCCTGTTCGCCGACGACGACCCGGCCGCCACCCCGCTCGCCCGCATGCACGAGCTGCTGGCCGCCGACCCGGCCCTTCGCGCCCGCATCCTCCCGTACCTCGGCGGCGCCGACCTCAACACCAGCCCCACCCAGTCGCCCTCACGCTTCGTGATCGACCTCGGCGACCGCTCCGAGTCCGCCGCCCGCGAGTGGCCCGCGCTGATGGCGATCCTCGAGGCGAAGGTCAAACCGGAGCGCGCCCGCAAGACCCGGGACATGGCCCGCTGGCCGTGGTGGCAGTTCTGGCGCGGCCGCAAGGACCTCTACACGCGCATCCGCGCGCTGCCCCGCGTGCTCGCCCTCGCGCGCGTCAGCCAGCACCTCGCGCTCGCCTTCGTCGACGTCGACATCATCCACTCCGAGCAGCTGGTCCTGATCGCCGACGCCGGCGATCCGACCTTCGCGGTCCTGCAGTCGCGCGTGCACGAGATCTGGGCCCGCTTCTTCAGCTCCTCGCTCGGCGACGGCCTGCGCTACGCGCCCTCCGACTGCCTCGAGACCTTCCCCTTGCCGAGCCACTGGCGCAGCGAGGAGCAGCTCGCCGCGCTCGGTGCCCGCTATCACCAGCGCCGCGCCGCCCTCATGCATCGCCGCGGCGAGGGCCTGACCGCCACCTACAACCGCTTTCACGACCGCGACGAGCAAGACCCGGAGATCCTCGAATTACGCGAGCTGCACGCCGCCCTCGACCGCGCCGTCCTCGCGGCTTACGGCTGGCACGATCTGGCCGCTGCGGCCCGCTGCGAATTCCAGCGCGAGCACGGCGGCAGCGCTCGTCGTCGTCTCGGCTGGTCACCCGCGCTGCACGACGAGGTCCTCGCCCGCCTGCTCGAGCAAAACCACCGCGACGCGGCTGCGCCATGATCATGATCCATGACCCATGACCCATGACCCATGATCACGGGCTCACGAGCCCAGCGACCTGCTCAGGGCCCCAGCAGCGCCGCCTGCCAGGACATCAGCCCCGCGAGGCCCTGGTCCCAGTCCTCGGCCAGCGCCGCGATCTCGGCCTTGCTGGCGATCAAGGTCGGCTCGATCTCCAGCTCGGCCGCGCGCAGGTCCCGGCGTTGTCGCAGCGCCTCGTTGCGACGGACCAGGTCGGCGCCGGGCCGTGGTGGTCGCTCCGTCCGCTCGCGCTCCGGCAGCGTTTCCTCCGGGACCGCCCATGCCCGGGCGATCGCCTCATCGATCTCGGCCCGCTGGCGGCTCCTGAGCCCCGGCGGCAGCTCGATCACCGGTGGTCGTTCACCCGCCCCGTCGCCGCGACCGGCCCGCTCCGCGATCGCCAGCACCAGTTCATGACTCAGCACGAAGTACGGCGGTCGATCGAGGCGCAGCGCCTCCGACTCGCGCCAGCCCCACAGCTCGCGCAGCACCGCCAGCGCGCGCGGGCCGAGGTGTGCGCTGCCCTTGATCCGCCAGACCCGCGTCGGGTCCGAAGCGCCCGCCCGCGCGCAGGCCTTCACCAGCCGCGCGCAGGCCTCGCGGTGCCAGGTCAAGCGGTCGCGCTCGCGCAGCTGGGCCTCGAGTTGGTCGCGCAGCGGGCTCAGGTAGCGCGTGTCGTTTTGCGCATACGCGATCATCTGCGCGCTCAGAGGCCGGCGCGACCAGTCGGCCCGCTGGGCGCCCTTGTGCAGCTGCACGCCGAGCAGCTCGGAGACCAGGTCCCGCAGCCCGTGCCGCGGCCGTCCGAGCAGCTGGGCCGCGATCGCGGTGTCGAAGACCTCGTGGGCGACGAAGCCGCGGGTGCGGCGTAGCAGCCGCAGATCGAAGTCGGCGCCATGCAAGATCATCGTGCGTCCGGCGAGGTGCTCGAGCAGCGGCGCCAGCGACGAGCTCATCAGCGGATCGACCAGCACGTCGCCGCCGGCGTGACTGATCTGGATCAGGCACAACTTCTCGGGATAGGCGTGGAGGCTGTCGGCCTCGGTGTCGAGGGCGATCCACGGCGAGCCGCGCAGCGCGTCGATGAGTTCGCCGATCTCGGTCTCACTGGCCAGCATGGACCGCCAGCATAGCGCGGAACCAGCCGGCCCGCGCAAGCCCACCCCGCGGCGCGCCCCTCGTCAGCCGGTTCATCCGTCCCATTGCACACAAAAGTCACCGAGCAGCGTCGGGCCCTGCCAGTCCGCCGCCTCGTGCAGCTCGACGCCGACCACCTCATCATCGAGGTCTCGCCGGGTCTTCAGCATCACCGCGAAGCTCGGCGCGACCGGGCCCCCGAACAGCTCCAGCGCGCCCTTCAGTCGCTCGCTGCGCAGCTTCGCGTGATACTGGCCGGGGTCCTCGTCCAGGTCGTTGTCCGCGGCCAGCTCCGCGTCGACCTCCAGCACACCGAGCAGGTCGGCGCCGTCGGTCGCCCGCCCCATCGGCCAGCCGACGCAGGCTCCCGCCTGTCGGGTCATGCACGAGTCGCTCGAGTCGCCATCGACCGCGAGCAGCCCGTCCTTCGTGCCCTCCGTCCAGCCGAAGTTCGCCGCGTGCAGGCCGCGGATCTCGAGCGTGTAGGGCTCCTCGGGCCCGCTGTCCTCCTCCCACATCACGAGCTCGAGGCGCAGGCCGAGCAGGTCGAGCGGGTCGCGGCCGGCGGCCGCCACCGCCGCGTCGAGCGAGGTGACCGGGAAGCGCAGCAGCGCGGCGTTGCGACCCTCGTCCTTGTCATTGATCAGGCGGAAGAACTCGGTCGCGCCGAAGTTCAGCGACAGGCAGTTCTCGAACTTTGTCGACCACGGGCACGGCTCGGGATCGACCGACTGGACCACGCCCGTATCCTCGACCGCCAGCTTCAGCGGCACTGTATCCCACTCGAGGCAGGTCCCCGTGCCCACGCCGGTCGAGCTGCCCACGCCGCTCGAGCTCCCGCTGTCGCCGGTCGTCGCCACCGTCGTCGTCGCATCCTCGCCCGTACCCCCGGTCGCCGCCTCGCCGGTCGTCGGCGCCGCCGTCGTCCCGCCGCTGGTACCCGGCGGCCCCGCCGTCGTCGACGTGCCCGCCGCCCCGTCATCCCACGCCGGATTGGCCTTGATACAGCCAACACCGCCGATGCAGCCGCTCACCACCAGGCATCCGACGATCAATGGGCGCATCACATCATCATGACCGAACTCCGGCCCGACGAACCCGGGCACGGGGGCAGTTTCACCCAGACCGCGATTGATCGAGCTCGGCGGGCGCCACAGGGGCTCGCGCATGGGTGCCGGTGCAACGAACTTTGTACGGACCACGCCGTCTCCGATCGCCACGCCGCGAACTGCGCCCTCGTGGATCGGTCCGGTCGTGCAGGGGCGTGCCAGCAAGCCACGCCGGGTCGTCCTCGCTCGCTTGACAGGCCGAGCCCGTCGCCCATGGTTTCGGGCATGCCATTGCCCAAGGCGACCCACGACGCATTGATCACGCTGTACCAAGGCGAGGCCTCGGCCGTCGAGGCCTATGGCCGTGCGCTGACGAAGTTCGCGGGCCAGCCCGAGGAGCCGACGCTCGCCGAGATCGCGGCCGAGCACCGCGAGGCGCTGTCACGCCTCGACGTCGAGCTCGAGCAGCACGGCATCAAGGCCCCGGAGGGCTCGGGCGCCTGGGGCGTGGTCGCCAACGCCGTGCACACCCTGACCTCGCTGGTCAACGACGAGGTCCCGCTGCAGGTGCTGCAACGCGGCGAGGAGGTCGGGATCGCCGAGTACGAGCGGGCCCTCGAAGCCGGCGGCTTCTCGCCCGAGTTCACCCCACAGCTCCGCGACGGACTCCAGCGCTGCAAGCTGCACCGCGAGCGACTCCAGGGGCTGCGCGACGTCATCACCACCCAGCCCAATCGTCCGATGATCTGATCCACAGGTCGGCGGATCGGCAACCAGCGCCGAGCCGCTTTGTTTCGTGCGACCGCGTGAGGTTCGGGATCTGCCCGCAGGCTTGCAGCGCTGCGAACGCCGGCTATGTAGTGCCGATCCAGCGACCTCCGCGACGCCCATGAAAACTCCGACTATCACAGATAAAATGTTTGTTGCCGTGACGACCACGGCGACATTGCTCGCCCTGAGCACCGCTGCCAGCTGCGGCGACGACGTCCAGCTCGGCGACCTCGATCCGCTGGCCTTACAGCAAGTCGAGCGCTTTCCGATCGGCTCGACCTTCTTCCTCTCGAGCCCCGACAGAGGCCGCTGGGTGCTCGAGCGGGCCCCCGCCGGCAACACCAATCAGGTCATCGAGGGCAGCGACGGCTTCTTTCGCTTCACGCCCGTGGTCGCCGGTGACTACGAATTTCGGGTCGCCGGCGCCAGCGAGCGGCGCAGCTTGACCGCCGTCGCCGAGGTCCCCTACGAGCACTTCAACTATTATCAGACCACCTCGCTCGCGCAGGTCGACGACGAGCTGTGGGTCGCCAACCTCTTCGACGCCCACCTGAGTCGCCTCGACCCCGCGAGCGGCGCGGTGCTCGGGACCCTGCAGACGGGGCCCTGGCCGGCGGCCCTCGCCTTCAGCGCGAAGCTGGGGGTGGTCCTGGTCGCGCACAAGGCCGGCGACACCGTCGGCTTCATCGACGTCGACATCGACGGCGAGCCGGGCCACATGGTCGACGCGGTGTGGGTCGGTGACGAGCCGGCCGACATCGCCATGTCCGCCGACGGCGCGACCGCATACGTGTCACTCACCACCGAGGCCGCGGTCGTCGTGATCGACGTCGCCCGCCGCGAGGTGGTCGGCCGCATCGAGACCAACACCAGCCCGACGTCTCTGGCGCTCAGCGCCGACGGTGCCACCCTCTACGTCGCCAGCTATCGGTCCGCGGTCGCGGATCGCCTGCAATTCGCGAGCGACGATCGCAACGACCTTTACGACATCGCAGTCGTCGACACCGCCGCGCGCGAGGTGCGAGATCACATCTCCGGGGTCGGCTCGGTGATCGGCGGGCTGCTGCTCACCGGCGACCGCCTTTATGTCGCCACCACCCGCGTCGCGCTCGCCGAGCTGTCGGGCACCGAGGGCATGACCGCCTTTCGTCACTTCGTCGCGGTCTACGACACCGGCAGTCTGGCCGAGCTCGCCGCGGTCGACGTCGGGCGCCAGGACAGCTCCGGCGGCCTGGCCGTGCGCCCCTTCGGCATGGCCCGCACCGGCGACACCGTGTGGGTCACCTTCGAGGGCTCCGACCTGGTCGTCGGCCTGGACGCCACCACTCTGGCCGAGACCGGGCGCTTCCCCGCCGCCGGTCGTCCGCGGGCGATCCTCGCCCACGGCGAGCAGCTGTTCGTGCACGGCGCCCAGGCCTATGTCATCACCGAGGCCACCTCCGACGGCGCAGTGGGCCGCACCATCACCCTCGACGGCGACCCGCGAGATCCGGGCCTGGCGCGCGGACAAAGCCTCTACACCGGCGTCGGCGCCAAGGGTGGCACCAATCACAGCTGCGCGGATTGCCACGTCGATGGTCTCACCGACGGCAACGTGTGGTCCGCCGGCGGCTTCTCCGAGTCGACCAGTCGCCCGATGTTCTGGCTCGAGGGCACCGACCCGATCGGCTGGGAGGGCGACGCCTTCGATCTGTTCTCGTACCTCTACGGCAGCCCCGGGCCCACCGTCGGCCTCGCCGTCGACACCGAGCTGCATCAGGCTTTTTACGACTACCTCTCGGCGCTCATCCCCCCGCCACCCGCCAACGGCAAGACCACCCGCGACGGCGACCTCACCCCGGTCGCACAGCGCGGCGAGGCCCTGTTCAACGGTAAGGCCAACTGCGCGAGCTGCCACGCCGGACCGCTGACGACCGCCGGCCTGCGACTGCCCGGCGGCGGCACCGAGAGCGACCACCCGATCGTGGTCCCCAGCCTCGTCGGTGCCTATCGCCACGGCCACTGGCTGGTCAACGGCGCGGCGCGGACCCTCGGCGAGGCCGTCGAGGCGATGCTGCCGCTCGCCGGGGTCACGCTCAGCGACGCCGAGCAGGAGGATCTGGTCCGCTACCTCGAGGAGCTGACGGCCCGCGAGTTCTTCCTGCTCGGCGCCACACCCGACCTCGGGGCCGCGCACGTGCGCAGCGAGGGCGAGCTGCGCCTCACCTTCTCACACCCGGTCTTCAACGACCCGGACAACCTCGCCCTCGTCAGCCTGCAGACCAGCAGCGGCGAGCGGGTCGCCGCCAGCGTGATCGCCGATCGCCGGCACCTGACGCTCACCCCGGACGCCCCGCTCCAGCCGGGCGGTAAATACACGCTCGTCGTCGCCGCCGGCTTCGAGGCCTTCAACGAGCGCAGCTTCGCCGCCGACACCACGATCCCCTTCACCGTCGCGGGCGCGCCCGCGCTGCGGCTCGAGGGTGATTACATCGTCACCATCGAGCACCCGAACCTCGACCAAGAGAACAAGCGCTACGACCCCGGCGTGATCATCCCGATCGCGCTGGCCGTGAAGGCCACCCCCACGTCGTATGGCGCCCGCCTCGACGCCCAGATCACGCCGATGCTCGCATCGGTGCTCGACGTCACGATCGCCGGCGACACCTCGTACTGGCCGCCCTTCCCCTTCCCCGTCGGGCCCGGCTTCCTCAACCGCAGCTTCCCGACCGAGCTCCTGCTGGTCGACGACGACGCCGACGGCATCGCCGACAGCGGCGAGAGCACCCTGCTGCTGCGCAGCCCCGGGCTCGAGGCCAGCGGCGTGCGCTGGACCATCGCCCGCGACAATGGCGGCCCCGTCGACTGCAGCGGCGCCGAGGGCGATCACGCGGTGATGTTGACGATGGACGACATGGGCGCGCCGATCGTCGACTGGAGCGACGACGTCGACGCGCTCGGCTACTACGTCACCGACGCCGACGCGACGCCGCCGGCCGGACCCGGACCCGTCACCGGCGGCGACACCTACTGGGCCGTCTCCACCGCCAGCTTCCCCACCGGCTTCCGTGGGCCCGTGAACTACGGCCAGCTGCCGATGGGCGGCAATGACGTCAGCATGGACAGCGGCGCACCCATGGGCGGCGCATCGCTCCCCCCGGCCAGCTGCATCAAGCTGACGCTGGTGTTCGCCGACTTCAAGAGCACGGTGCTGCGCTACACCTCGCCGTGAACCCGCGGCCGCGAGCGCGAGCAGGCCCGGCTTTGCTCGCGCCGACTCGCGCCGACTCGCGCCGACTCGCGCCGAAATGGCTCCGTCGAACGCACGGCAAACCGATCATTGAATCAGCAATGAAGTGCGCCTGACAAGCAAGGACCCGCCCCGGCGCGTCGTGCGGCATCCCACGAGCCGGGGCGACGCCTGGCCACGCGGGCGGCCCGCGCACGGTGATACGGTGCGCCGAAATGGCCCTGACCTACCTTCGTCCCCTCGATGCGTCTCTGGCCTTGCTCCTCGCTGTGGCGGCTTCAGCCTGCGCAGACGACGGCAACGGAGGCGGTGCTTCGGCCTCGGGCAGCGCCACCCTCGTCACCAGCGCCACCAACGTCACCGGGACCGGCACGGAGGCCACGCCGACCACCTCCAGTGCCAGCGCCGATGTCAGCTCGGGCGCGGCGGCGGGCACGGACAGCGTCGGCGGCTCGAGCGGCGCCACCGGGACCACCAGCGAGGCGTCGACCAGCGGCGAGCTCAAGCTGGACGTCGGCCTCAACGAGTCCACCGGCGGCACGGGGGAGCCGATGGAGGGTTGCCGCAAGGTCGACTTCCTGTTCGTCATCGACAACTCGGGCTCGATGTCCGAGGAGCAAGCCAGCCTGATCAAGAGCTTCCCGGGCTTCATCGCCACGATCCAGAAGGAGCTCAAGGCGGCGCAGGACTATCACATCATGGTCGTCGACTCCGACGCCTACGTGTTCTCCCAGTGCCCGTTGATGTGCTCGCTCGTCAACGTGTGCCTGCCCGCGCTCGCGGATTACACCTGCGGCGTGACCAAGCCCGAGATGTGCGAGGACATTCTCGGCGCTGGCGTCGTGCACCCCAAGGGCCAGGCCTCGAGCGGAAAAAACTGCGCCTTCACCAGCGGCGGGCGTTACATGGACGTGAGCGAGCCGGACCTCACCGCGGCCTTCTCCTGCGCCGCGAAGGTCGGCACCGGCTCGACCGACGACCCGGAGCGGGTGATGCAGGCGATGGTCTCCGCGGTGGCGCCCAAGGGCGCGTCGGCCGACTGCAACCTCGGATTTTTGCGCAGCGACGCGATCCTGGTCGTCACCTACGTCACCGACGAGGACGACGACGCCGGCGACGGTTCGGCCGGCACCGTCGAGGGTTGGAAGGCCTCGCTGGTGGCCGCCAAGAAGGGCGACGAGAGCGCCCTCGTCGTGCTCGGCCTGTTCGGCGACGGCGACCTGGTCAACCCGGTCTGCACCAAGGATGCCGCCGAACCGAGCCCGCGCCTGCGCGCCTTCGTCGACAGCTTCGGCGATCACGGGGTCGCCGGCAGCGTCTGCGCCCCGAGCTACGAGCCGTTCTTCCAGGAGGCCGTGGCGATCATCGACAGCACCTGCGACGGCTTCATCCCGCCGCCGCTGTGAGCCGCTACTCGGCCGCGGTCGGCAGCGGGACCTGGCCGGGGACGAAGGGGATCGGCGTCAGCTTGCCGTCGGCCGAGCTGTAGCTGTACCCCTGCGGGCGCTCGAGCACGGTGCCGTCGGCGAACTGCAGGCGCAGGTCCGTCGGCCCCAGCGCCTCGGCCTCCGGCGTACGGACCGTGATCAGGCGATCGTCCTCGATGACGACCGCCCGCGCCGAGCGCATCCCGAAGTACACCACGGCCCGCCCCCGGCCGACGAAGCCCGCGCCCTCGACCCGGACCTCGGCCCCGCCGGCCGCGTCGCCGCCCTCGGGCCGGATCGCGTCCAGCCGCGGCGCCGACGGACCACAGCCGGCGAGCAACACCGCGAGTCCCAGCC
>NZ_JACCSO010000710.1 GCF_013812955.1 Nannocystis sp.
ACGGGCGGTGGATGTCCGAAAGGACAGGCCGTATCCGGCAGGCGGGGCGGCAGGCGGTCCGCGGCGGCGAGGCGACGGCGGCATCGGCGTCAGGGGGCCGGCGGCGGGCTGTAGTCGGCGTAGTCGCCGACCCAGCGGGCGGAGGCGGGCGGGGTCTTGACGGCGCCGCCGGGGTTGAAGTCGGTGTCGAGGAAGACGACCGCGGCGTCGGGCCAGCGCAGGGCCATGGCGGCGAGGTTGCCGGGTTCGTTCTCGAAGCTGCCGACGACCAGGCCGAGGGCGCTGATGTGGTCGAGGGAGGCCTGCTTGAAGGTCTCGTCGGGCTCGTCGAAGCGGGGCTTGAGGATCAGCTGGGCCCCGCGCACGCCGAGCGGGAAGCCCCACCTCTGCAGCGAGGTGGTGGTGCCATCGAGCATGGCCTCGGCGTTGCGGCCCGACAGGTAGACGACCAGCGCGCCGCGCTTCCACAGGTCGCGCACGTACTCGGCGGCGCCGGCGATCGGGACGTCGAGGTCGACGTAGCGGTCGCTGAAGAAGCGCGGCTTCCAGTAGGCCTCGGCGGCGGCGACCAGCTGCGGGTCGACGACGCCGACGGCGCGCAGGGTGTCCTTGAGCAGGTAGGCGACCCCTTGCAGCGAGATCTTGCGGATCGCGTCGGCGTGCCTGCGCTGGGCCGCGGGCAAGGTCGCGGCGAACTCGGCGAGGATCACCAGCGTGCGCGGGCGGCCGTCGAAGAGGGTGTGGTCGAGGTCGAAGACGACGACCGGGGTCTTGCCCGCGGCCCGAGCCTTGGTGACCCGCTCGGCGACCTGCGCCAGCGCGACCGGCTCGTGACGGGCCGTCTGCGGTCGCACCCAACCTGGCCCAGAGGACAGCTTCTGTTTGGCGGGGGCGGACGCGGCCGCCGCTGCGGGGGACGCCGACGCTGCTGCGGGGGATGCAGTGGTGACGCAGCAGGTCAGTAGCAGGCCGAGGGCGCCGGACAGCAGGGGTAGTCGGACACGGATCGGAGGTCTCTGCCCCTCGCGCAGGACTTCCGGGCGACGAGGCGGCGAGGCGGGGTCAGCGGCGCGGTCCATACGCACGGGCGCCAGTGTGCCCAAAGCCGTGGGCGCTGGCCAGCACGGCGGGGCCGGAGACTGCTTGCTTGCACACACGATGACCGATGTAGACCGTGATTGGGACACGCGATCTCCGGGGGAGCTCAGTCGCAGGCGACGTCCGGGCACACGCCCCACATGCCGCGCAGGGCTTGGTGGGCGCCGAGCTCGAGGTTCTCGAACTCGGACGCGCGGGCGGCCCCGTCGGGCGGGATGTACAGGTAGCAGGCGAAGCCGCGGTCGATCAGCAGGGTGTTGAGCTCACCGTCGGGGGCTTCGACGAAGGCGAGCAGACGGCCGTACTTGTCGGTGCATTGCTCGTCGTAGGTCAGGGCGATCTCCTGACCGAGCACGAGGTCGCGGTTGTACTGGTAGGCCTCCTGGCCGTAGCAGTCGGACTTGCCGTTGGTGATCTCCGGGGCGTCGACCAGCAGGTAGCGGACCTTCTCGCCGCTGGCGAGCACGATCGTGTCGCCGTCGATCACGTCCTGGACCGTCGCTTTGCTCGGGCCGCAGCGCTCCGTGGTGCTGGTATCGGCGTCGGTGTCGGCGGTCCCGGACTCGCAGGCGAGCAGGACCGCCAGGGCGGCGAGCAGGCCGATGCGCGGGCCTGATGCGCGGCTCACGGGCATTGCGGGTTGACCGCCTTCGGGGTGCCGGCGTCGGCGGCGTAACACCAGGGCGGGCCGTCGGCGAGGTTGTTCATCGGATCGAGCAGGCCGTCGGGGTCGAGCAGGGTCGACTTGCCGGCCTTCTGTGCGAGCACCCAGGCGACGGTGTGCAGGAGAGTGTCGCCGATCGCGATCGAGAGGCCGCCGTTGGTGTTGGTGAGGCTGGTGCTGACGATGTGGTCGACGGCCGGGAGGCCGCCGTTGACGGCGGGGTCGGCCTGGTGGGCGAACAGCACGAAGCTGCCGGCGTCGGCGTGCAGGCAATTGGGGGCGACCAGCAGCGGCTTGAGGGCGGCGACGGTCGCCATGTCCGGGTTCGGCTTGTTGAGGATCTTCAGGTTGTTGAGGTCGACGGGGGCGAGCGCGGCGATCTCGAACCACTCGCCGTTGGCGTCGGTGACGGCGCTCGGGTCGGCCATGTACTCATTGATGACGAGGTCGCCGGGCTTGGGCGCGATGATCGGGCGCATCTGGTTCAGGACCGCGTCGAAGCACATCGCCTCCATGTTGCCGCCGCCGCACTCGAGGTTGGCGGCCTGCGGGGTGCCGCTGTCGCCGAGGCCGTAGGGCGTGCTCGCGGCGCACCAGCTGGCGGCGATGTCGTCGTTGCAGGTCGGGTCGAGCGGAGCGGGTCCGGTGCAGGCGGCGGCGGTGCCGAGCTGCGTCGCCTTGCCGGCGGCCGGCTTGGGGTAGGTGATGGTGTCGAGCAGCAGGTCGCCGATGCCGACGTAGATGCTGCTGCCGGTGTTGCTGAGCGACAGGGTCGTGTACTCGTAGCGGGGAGTCGGCAGGCCGCCGTTGCCGCCGAGGTCCATCGGGTTCGGGGGCGCGAGTGGTTTGCCGATTCCGGCGAGCAGGACGTGGCTGTCGGCGGTGACGGGCAGGCACATCGCGTTGGTGACGGTGTGCTTCTTGGTCGGAAAGGTGTTGCCGAGGTCGAGGCCGTTGAGGTCGAAGTCGGCGGCGGCGAAGAGCTCGAACCATTCGCCGGTGGGCTCGCCGGCGCCGCCGCTCTTGATCAGCGCCTCGGGGTCGGGATGAAATTCGGTGATGATCAGGTCGCCGGCGACGGGGTGCTTGATGTCGCGCGGCATCATCGTGTCCGGGTCAGTGCACTTGGCGCCCATCGGCGGGCCGCCGCAGCTGACGTTGTCGGCGCGCGGGGTGCCGAGGTCGCCGGCGCCGAAGGGCTGGCTGGCGGCGCACCACAGGGTCGGGTCGTCGTTGATGGTGGCGTCGATCGGGCCGACCGCGGGGATCAGGTCGATCGGGAGCTGCTGCGACTTGCCGTCGCCGGTGTTGCCCCAGCTGATCGCGTCGAGGGCGGTGACGGTCATCGCCTGCTTGTTGTCGACGCCGACCACCAGGGTCGAGTTGTCGTTGGTCAGGGCGATCTTGGGGCCGATCCAGTCGGGCGTCGGGAGCCCGCCGTTGACCAGCGGGTCGTCGGTCTTGGCGATCAGGACCACGCTGCCGGCCGGGATCGGCAGGCACTGGGCGTCGGTGATGGTGGCGTAGGGGGTCTCGAGGGTCTTGCCGAAGGTCAGGCCGTTGAGGTCGAGGTCGCTGCCGACGAACAGCTCGAACCACTCGCCGAGTGAGCTGTCGGAGAGCATCGGGTCGGTGAAGACCTCGGTGACCAGCAGCTCGTTCGGGCCGGCGTAGTCGATCGCGCGCGCCTTGCCGCTGCCGTCCATGCAGGTGCCCGCGGGCGGCGGGGGATCCGGGCACTGGGGGTTGACTTCGCCGGGGGTGCCGAGGTCGCCCTCGGCGAAGGGGTCGACGGCGAGGCACCAGTTGGCGAGGTCGTCGTTGCCGATCACATCGAGGAAGTCGGGGTCGAGGCTCCGGGCGACGCCGTCGGTGGTCTTGCCGTAGTGGACCTCGTCGAGGATCTTGCCGCCCAGCGCGACGTAGACGCCGGGGCTCGGGTTGCTGTCCGAGGGGCTGTCGACCAGCGCAAACTTGACGTCGAAGTCGACGCCGCCGGGCCACTTCTCCTGCTCGGCGAACAGCCGGATGTCGCCGGCCTTGACCGACAGGCACTCGGGCGCGCTGATCGTCATGTCCGGCTTGCTCGGGTCGGCGAGGAACTTGGTGGTGTTGCCGCCGTACTGCAGGCAGTTGAGGTCGGCCTCGCCGCTGACGACGCTGAGCTCGAACCACTCGCCGAGGGTGGCGTCGGTCAGCTTGGCGTTCGGCATGACCTCGGAGATGACGAGCTGGCCGACGGTCGGGGCCTTGCTGGCCCGCAGCACGCCGTTCTCGTAGCACATGCCGCAGGCGGGCACGGGCAGCGGACAGGCGGGGTTGGCGGCGCCGGGGCTGCCGTACTCGGTGGCGTTATAGAGCTCGGCGCCGAGGCACCAGGCGGCGAGGTCGTCGTTGCCGGCGGCGTCGGGCGGGCTGGTGCCGAGGCTGCGGCTGTAGCCGTCCTTGAGGTCCTGGTAGAGGACCTGGTCGACGGTGAGGTTGCCACAGACGAGCTTGAGCTTGCCGCTGGTGTTGCCCATGCTGCCGAGGTCGACGCCGTAGCCGTAGTCGAGGTGCTCGGGCAGGGTCTCGGCGGTGGCCTTGCCGACGGTGATGTAGCCGCCGGCCGGGACGGTGAGGGTGTTCTTGATCAGGTGGCCCTTGGCGGCGCTGCCATCGACCTTGCTGTACTCGAGGCCGACGCCGGTGAGGGTGAGATCGTCGGCGCTCGGGTTGTGGATCTCGAACCATTCGAAGCTGCTGTCGTCGGCGCCCTTGGGGTCGGCCATGATCTCGGAGATCACCAGATCGCCCTGCGCCAGCGCGGCCTCGCAGTTGCCGACGCCGCCGTCGGAGTCGCTCTCGCCGCTGTCGTTGTTGCAGCCGGCCGCGGCGAGCAGGAGGAGGGCGGCGGGGACGAGGCGATTCAGGCTGGCTCGGTGCATGGGGGCTCGTTCTCGGGCGCTAAGTAAGAAGAAGTCAGCGGGTGCAAGCTCAGTGGGTCAGCAAGCTCAGTGGGTCAGCAAGCTCAGTGGGCCAGCGGGCCAGCGACTTCGGCGGGGGCGCCGGGCTCGATGGGTGCAGGCGGTGCGGACGGATCGATGGGCTCGGCGTTCGGCGCCGGCTCGGGGCTCGCTGGCGCGGGGCTGGCGGGCAGCTCGATCTCGGGTGCAGGCGGCTCGATCTCCACCTGTTCGGGGATGGTGACGACGATCTGCAGGTCCTCGCGGCCGGTGTACTTGTTCTTGTACATGGCGACGACGCCACGGGCGCGGATGTACTCGCCCTTGGCGGACTCGACCCTCGACTCCTCCAGCACCTTCTGATCGAAGAAGATCAGCGGGAAGCTGCCGATGCGGCGGCGGCTCAGCATCACCCTGGTCGGGCCGCCGGTGGTGCTGCGGCGGATATCGCCGACGCCGCCGAGGATGACGACCTCGCGACCGAGCAAGCCGCGCAGGCGGTCGGTGGCGTCCCAGTTGGTGAGCACGACCCAGTTTTTGCGGCCGGCGGCGTCGCGCTCGAAGTTCTGGATGTAGTCGCCGCGGCGGTTCCACCACTCGAGGCGGCGGTCGTAGTCGGTGTAGTGCTGCTTGGTGGGGTCCCAGATCCCGCGGCCGGCGGCGCGGGCCTCGTTCTGGGCCTGCACGAACTCGTCGTGGTAGCGGCGCGAGTAGCCGTACTTGCTGAAGTAGGGGCTCATGCCGGCGCGCACGCACTCGACGTTGTAGTTGATGCGCTTGCCGTCCCGCTCGATGAAGACGTAGGTCAGGAAGCGGTTGTAGAAGTCGCGGATCTCCTTGGGGTGGTCACGCTCGAGGTGCACGGTGCGCACGCCCTGGAAGAATTTGACCGCGAACTTCTTGGCCTCCTCGCCCATCGGGGTCGGGATCTTGACCGGCGACTTGGTCTTCGCCTGGGCCTCGGCGAGGTACACCGCCCAACCCTTGTCGAACTCGGCCCACTCGGACTTCTTTTTAAAGGTCTCCTCGGTGTCGAGGCCGAGCAGGCGCATGCTGGCGGCGAGGCCGTCGACGCGGATGGTGTCGCCGTCGATCACCTTGATCAGCGGGAAGTCGCCGATCAGCAGGCCGACGTCGGGCTCGTCGAGGCCGGCGAGCACCGTGTTGCGGTCGAAGCGCTGGACGGCCTTGCCGCAGCCGAGCAGCTGCAGGCCGAGCACGCCTACCAGCAGCAGGTGAAGCACGTGCAGCACGTGAAGCCGGTGGAGCAGGTGGAGGCGCGTCAGGGACATGGCAAGTTGGCGGTCCCGGGCGTGCCGCGGAGCCCGATCTGGGTCTGGGGGCCCGCGTCGATGCGGTCGTCGAC
>NZ_JACCSO010000728.1 GCF_013812955.1 Nannocystis sp.
ACCGCGGTTGGTAGCAGTGCGGCGCCGCGGATGCAAACCCCTGGGGGGTGAAGTGGGGGCTCTGCGACCGGGCGTCTACTGGCAGAGGTCGGCGGCCGCGAGTTGACCGCCGCCGTCAGCAGGCATGCCGCCGATGGCTTTGCCGCGCATCTGGGCGTTATGAAGCTCGATGCGGGTGTTTTGGGCCCGGCCCTCGAGGGTGCCGGTGTCGGCGATCGGCTTGGTCGGGCCGAAGCCGACGGCGATCAGCCGCTTGCAGTCGATGCCGTGGGCGATCAGCCAGCGGGCGACGGTGAGGGCGCGGCGCTCCGACTGGGCCTGGTCGTCGGCGTGGCCCTCGATGCGCATCAGCGTGATCACGTCCTTGGCCACCAGGTAGCCGCGCGCGTGCTCCAGGGCGGGATCGCTCGCTGCGTCGAGGGCCTCGCCCGTGAAGACGATCGGGCCCGGGAGCGCGAGGCGGTTGCCATCGAGCTCGTAGCGGACCGGGGCGGCTGCCGGAGTCGTGGAGGCGTCGGTGGAGGCCTCAGTGGAGGTGGTGCCGGGCACCTCGGTGGCGGGCTCGGGCGGCGGCAGGTCACGGGGGACCATGCCGACCGTGCAGGCCGAGAGCATGACAATGACAAGCGGGACAAGGGGGAGGACAAGGAGACGGGCGAGCATGCGAGACCTCGAGGTGGCCGGCCCGGCTCACTGCACTCTGCGCAGGATGACGGCGCTGATGTTGTCGGGGCCGCCGTGATGGTTGGCGGCATGCACGAGCTTGCGCACGGCCTCCTGGGCGGGGTTCTGGATCACGATGCTGTGCATCTCCTCGTTGGGCACGACATCGCTGAGGCCGTCGCTGCACAGCAAGATGTTGTCGCCCAGCTCGATGATGCCGGCGTTGATGTCCGGCACGCCCTTGGAGCGGCCGTGGCCGAGGCAGCGTGAGATGCGCCCGCGGTAGGGGTGCACGGCGGCCTGCTCCTTGGTGATGACGCCCTTGCTGACCAGCTCCTGGACCATGGTGTGGTCGAGGGTGATCGCGGTGGCGGCCTTCTTGTCGACGAGATAAGCGCGGGAGTCGCCGGAGTGGGCGACCCACATCTTGTCGCGGATGCCCATGACCATGACGCAGGTGCAGCCCATGCCCTCGGTGTCGGGGTTCTTGGCGCTGAACTCGGAGATGGTGGTGCTGGCGAGCAGGAAGCCGTGATAGAGGAGCTCGCGCGGGCCCTGCTTGCGGAAGTTGTCGTCGAGGTAGGCGCGTATCTTGTCGACGGCGAGGGCCGAGGCGAGCTCACCGGCGTTGTGTCCGCCCATGCCGTCGCAGACGATCGCCATGTAGTAGCCGCGGCCGTCGTCCTCCTGAATGGAGATCGCGTCCTCGTTGTGCTCGCGCGACATGCCGGTATCGCAGGCGCCGGCGATCTGCACCTCGAAGTGGCCCGGGTAGTAGCTGCGCTTGAAGAGCTTGTACATGAACCGAGCCGGGCGCCGTGGAGCCCGGCGATCCTGACACTTGGGCCAGGATACGGCAAGCCGGCAAATCCGTCCCGGGACCGACCCGGCCGGTTGCGCTCCCCGAGCCGTCGCAGTCGGTAAAACGGGTGCAGGAGGGCTTGTTAACGGCAAAAAACCCGAAGCCCGGGTCCCGCTGGTGCGGGAGCTCCGGGCTCCGTGTTTCTACCTTTGTGGAGCAGAGGGGGATCGAACCCCTGACCTGTGCATTGCGAACGCACCGCTCTCCCAGCTGAGCTACTGCCCCAGGATGAGGCGGGGAAGCTAGCCGAACTGGCCTCGCGGCGCAAGACCTGAATTCAGGTCCGCGCGCGTCTCCAGGGCCTCCACTGGTTTCCTCATGATGGGCGCGATGGACGAGACGATCTCAGCGGCGAGGGCCGGGATCGCCGTCACTTTCGGCCGCTGGCGTGGCGCCACCACAGGCCGAGCGCGAGGGCCAGGAGCACCAGGCCGAGCACCGTCAGGATCGCGGCGTCGCCGGTCGAGGCCAGCCATGTGATCGCGTGGAACAGCCCGTCGATTGCCCGCATCGTAGCGATCTTTCTACATCATCATCGTCATCATCGTCATCATCGTCATCATCGTCATCATCATCGTCAGCCTCATCATCCAGGTGGGAATGCTCAAGCCGGGCGCCGCCGTCGCGCGGGTAGCACCCGGTGTGGGCGCGGTATAGGGGCTCGCACGGCGATGGCGAGGCTCTTTTTAAATCTCAAAAAGACGCGTCTGGACGCGCTGCTGGTCGAGCGGGAGCTGTGCGACAGCAGCGCGCGGGCCCAGGCGCTGATCATGGCGGGCAAGGTCGTGGTCGGTGAGCACACCGAGACCAAGCCCGGGACCATGGTCGAGCGCGACGCGCCGGTGCGGCTGCGCGGCCAGGAGCACGCCTACGTGTCGCGCGGCGGGCTCAAGCTGCGCGGGGCACTCGACCAGTTCACGGGCCTCGCGGTGCAGGGGCGGGTGGCGATGGACATCGGCGCGTCGACCGGAGGCTTCACGGATTGCCTGCTGCAGGCGGGGGTGGCCCGGGTGTACGCGGTCGATGTCGGTTATGGGCAGCTGGCGTGGAAGCTGAGCCAGGACCCGCGGGTGGTGGTGCTCGACCGGACCAACATCCGCACGCTGGCGCCAGCGCGCATCGGCGAGCCGGTGGCGCTGGTGGTGGCGGATTGCTCGTTCATCTCGCTGCGCAAGGTGCTGCCGGGGGTGCCGGCGTTTCTCGCGCCGCAGGCCGACGTCGTCGCGCTGATCAAGCCGCAGTTCGAGCTCGCGGCGGAGCGGGTCGGGAAGGGGGGCATCGTGCGCGAGGCCGAAGCGCGCGAGGAGGCCCGTGCGGGGGTGCTGGCGGTCGCCGGGGCGCTGGGCTTCGTGGTCCGGGGCAGCTGTGACTCGCCGATCGCCGGGCAGGACGGGAACCTCGAGTTCCTGGTGTGGCTGGGCTGGCAGCGGCCGGGTGTCCCGGGGGACAGGTCCGAGACACCTGATTCTTGAGACAGATCGCCGGGATCGCAGGGCGTGCGAGAAGTCGCGCGCGGGCCGGGGCGCGATGGGCACGGCGATGCTAAGGATCGGCGACCGATGCAGCCGCTCAGCGCCCGCGCCCGTGCCCATCTCAAGTCGCTCGCCCATGGCCTGGCGCCGCTCGTCCAGGTCGGCGGCGACGGCCTCACGCCGGCGGTGGCCCGGGCCGCGACCATCGCGCTCGAGGACCACGAGCTGATCAAGGTCAAGCTCGGGCAAGCCTTCGAGGGCGAACGGGAGGCCGCTGCGCTGGATCTCGCGGGCCTGACGGGCTCCCAGGTGGTGCAGGTGATCGGCAGGGTCGTCGTGCTGTACCGGCGACGCAGCAAGGACGACCCCAAGCGGCCAAGGATTGTCTTGCCGGCGGCAGGGCCCGGTGTCGCGCGCAAGAGCACCGGCTGAGATCGCGCCCTCGCGAGAGGGCGCGCGCGGGTCCGCGGCGGGGTATGATGTACCCATGTCCGCGAAGCGGCGCGCTGTCCTTGCAGCATCGATGTTCGCCGCGGTGTTCGCCGCGCTTTTGGCGTGTAAGCCGCGTGGCACCACGCAGCCCCCCAACCCGACGCTGTGGGGCGAGCCCGGCTCCGGCGCCGGTAGCTCGATCAAGATCCAGCGCAGCGAGGCACCGGTCGGCGCGCCGTCGCCGGTGCTCGAGGTGCTCGCCGGTGAGGTCGCCCGCAACCTCGCCCAGCTGCAGGCCGAGGCCCGGGAGGTCCCCGCCTACTTCCTGTCCTACGACCTCATCGCCCGCGACCACCTGTGGCTCGAGGCCCAGCAAGGGCAGCTCGTACGCCGCCGCCATGACAGCGACCGCGCCGTCGACGTCGATGTGCGCGTCGGCTCGCCACAGCTCGACAACAGCCACTCGCAGGGCGGCAACTACGGGCCCGGCAACGGCCTCGGCACCGGGGTGCCGGTGTCGATGCAAGACGACCCGCTGGCGCTGGCCCAGGCGCTGTGGATGCTGACCGAGGCGCAGTATCGCGACGCGCTGGTGGCTCTGAGCGCGGCCGAGAGCGGCGAGCAGCTGCGCAGCCAGGACGAGGCGAAGCCGGCGAGCCCCGACTTCAGCGAGGAGCCGGCGGTGGTGCACCTCGAGCCGCGGGTGCAGCTCGACCTGGCCGGGCTGGCGAAGGCTTGGGAGCCGCGGTTGAGGGAGGCCTCGACGGCGCTCGCTGACGACGAGCGGGTGCTGGAGAGCAACGTGGTGTTGCTGGTGAACGTGGACAACCGGAGCTTCGTGGACAGCGGCGGCAGCAAGGTGCAGGGCTCGCACGTGCGCTTGCGGGTGATGCTGAGCGCGACGACGCAGGCGGACGACGGGATGCGTCTATCCCGCTTCGAGAGCTTCGAGGTCCACCGGCCGGAGCAGCTGCCGACGCAGGCGTTGTTGTTGGCGACGGCGAAGCGGCTGCGCGAGGAGCTGGTGGCGCTGCGCAACGCGCCGCTGGCGGAGCCGTACGCGGGCCCGGCGGTGCTGGCCGGTCGCGCGGCCGGGGTGTTTTTCCATGAGATCTTCGGGCACCGGCTCGAGGGGCACCGCCAGAAGGATGACCTCGAGGGCCAGACCTTCAGCACGATGATCGGCAAGCGCGTGCTGCCGAGCTTCCTCGACATGGTCGACGACCCGACGGCGCAGAGCCTCGGCGGAGTGCCGCTCAGCGGGCACTACTACATCGACGACGAGGCGGTGCCGGCGCGGCGGACCTTGCTGGTCGAGCGCGGCAAGCTCAAGAGCTTCCTGCTGTCGCGCTCGCCGGTGCTGCCGTTCACGCGCAGCAACGGGCACGGCCGGCGCGAGCCCGGCAACCAGGTGACCGCGCGGCAAGGCAACCTGATCATCACGAGCCGCAAGACGATCCCCGACGCCCGACTGCGCGAGGCGCTGATCGAGGAGGTCCAGCGCCAGGGCAAGCCCTACGGGCTGTGGTTCAGCGACATCCAGGGCGGCTACACGATCACCGAGCGCAGCGGACCGCAGGCGTTCAAGGTCATGCCGCTGCTGGTCTATCGCGTGTGGGCCGACGGTCGACCCGATGAGCTGGTGCGCGGCGTCGACATCGTCGGCACGCCGATCGCGGCCTTCGAGACGATCATCGCCACCGGCGACTCGCCCGGGATTTTTAATGGCATGTGCGGGGCGGAGTCGGGCGACGTGCCGGTCTCGGCGGTCAGCCCCTCGCTGCTGCTGCGCAGCCTCGAGATCGAGCGCGCCAGCCACGACCGCGACCGACCGCCCCTGCTGCCGCCGCCGCCGCGGGGGGCGAATGTGACTGTCCCGAAGGACATGTCTCAAGGGACAGGCGATGGGAAGGCCGGGGTGACGCCATGATCGGGTCTCTGACGCTCGCGCTGCTGTTGGCCGCGCCCGCGAAGGTCGAGGCTGCGCCGGTGAAGGCTGCGAAGGCCGAGGCGCCGGTGAAGGCGGCGAGGCTCGAGGTTGCGCCGCTGGGTCAGGAGCCGCTGGATCTCGAGGTCGCGGCGATCGAGCAGGAGCTGGCGCGCGGGCTCGCGGGGCTGCGCTTGCCGGACTCGCCGGCGCCGTATCTCGGGCAGGTGCAGCTGATCCGGGCGACGGTGATGAGTCTGGACGGGTCGTACGGGGGGATCATCACCGACGTGCTCGAGGAGCAGGCGGCGGCGTCGATCGAGGTCCGGGTCGGGAGCGCGGCGCGGGACCAGAGCGGGACCTTCGGCGGGGAGGGGCCGCAGATGCGCTTCAACATCGCGCTCGAGCCCTCGGCGGGGCTCAGCCGGCGCAAGTTGTGGCTGGCGATGGACCAGGCGTTTCGGGGGGCGGCGTCGACCTACGCGCAGAAGCAGTCGATCCTGGCGCGGCTGGCCGGTGAGCCGCCGCCGCCGGATCTGGGCCCGGCTCCGGACCCGCTGCCGCGGCAGCCGGCGCCGGTGCAGCCGCCGTCGGAGCTCGACCGCGAGGCGCTGCGCGGGCTGGTGATCCAGCTGAGCAAGCGCTTCGTCGATCATCCGGCGATCGACAACGGCGATGTCTACGTGCAGGTGCTGCGCACCGAGGTCACGACCATCAGCTCCGAGGGGCTGGTGATGCATGAGCTTCATGACCGGGCGGTGCTGGCGGTGGTCGCCGAGACGCAGGCGGCCGACGGCATGAACCTCGACGCCGGCGGAGTGATTCACTTGCAGGAGCTGCCGCGGGCCACCGACGAGCTGAGGAGGCGCGGCGAGAAGCTGGTCGACGAGGTGCTGCGCGAGCTCGAGGCGCTGGCCCAGGCGCCGATGATGGAGGAGGACTACGACGGGCCGGTGCTGTTCCACGGGCCGGCGGCGGCGCAGTTGTTGGCGGCGACGATCGCCACGCAGGTGGGCGGCAATCCGGCGCCGCTGGGTGACGCCGGGCGGGTGCGCGACTTCGAGCCGCACTGGCAGGACGCGCTGGGCAAGCCGGTGATGCCTGACTTCATCGATCTGGAGGACGACCCGCGCGAGGGTTTCGGTCGCTACGCGATCGACGGGCAGGGCTTCGCGGCGGGGCCGGTGACCCTGGTGAAGGGCGGCGTGCTCAAGGATCTGTTGATGACGCGCACGCCGAACAAGTGGCGGCCCGGCAGCAACGGGCGGGCGCGGGTCAGTCCGTCGCTGAGGATCGGTCCGACGATCTCCAACTTGAGCGTCAAGTCGAAGAAGCGCGGCATGGGCCGGCCGCAGATCGAGCGCGAGCTGCTGCGGCGGGCGCGGGAGGACGGCTACGAGTTCGCCTACGTGGTCGAGGCGCTGCGCGACAACAACGTGCTCGGTCCGGTCGATCGCGAGGGCGCGACCGGCTACGGCGGCGGGCGCAAGGTCAGCTTGCCCTTGCCCGCGCGGATCTTTCGCATCGATGCCTCGGGCAAGCGCACGCTCGTGCGCGGGGCGATGTTCAGCCCGGCCTCGATGCGGGTGCTGCGGAGGATCCGGGCGGTCGGCAATACGGCCACGCCGCTGCCGATGCGCATCCCGCCGGGCTATACCGGCGGCTTCGGGGCGGAGACCGGCGTCGAGGGCATCCTCAGCGAGACCGTCGATGTCTCGGTCAGCTCGCCCGACTTGCTGCTCGATGGACTCGAGCTGCTGGTCGAGCGCAGTGAGAACGAGCGGCTGCCGGTGCTCGCACATCCGCTGCGCCCGGCTGCGGCGCAGCCTCCTCCGGCCGAGACTGACGACGACGCCGAGTAGGCGTGAACGAGTTCAGACCCGGAGGGTCGGGAGGCGAGTTCAGACCCGGAGGGTCGGGAGGCGAAATGAGAACACCGCGCGAGGCGCGGTGTCTGCTGTCATTTGTGGGCTCAGCGGCGGGCGGGCCCGCGGCGGCTCACAGGTCCGTCTTGGCGAAGTTGATCGCCTGGACGATGGTGAACTGGTCGTCCTTGTCGCGATAGTCGGGGTCGGTGGCGGTCTGGACGCCCTCGGAGTGCCAGCGCACGACGCCGCCCTCGTCGAGGAGGATGATGGCCGGGGAGGCGCGGAGGTACTGGATGTAGGTCGTCGAGCCTTCGAGGCCGAGCTCGCGGGCGGCGTTGTACTCGGTCGCGTTGGGGAAGCGGTACTGCGGAAGGGGGGCCTTGCCGGCGACGCCGTACTTGGTCTGGTACTCGCGCAGGGCGGTGTCGTTCATCGGCGCCTGGCGGGGGGTACCGTCGCCGTTGTCGTTACCGGGGAAGCGGATCTGCGTGAACATCACCTCGACGCCGGCGGCCTTGAGGTCGTCCTGGGCGAGCTGAAGGATCTGCATCATGTTGGCGGCCTGGGCCTGCTCTTCGCGGGTCGCGTAGTCCCAGAACATGATGAGGCGCTTCTTGCCGAGCAGCTGGCGACCGTCGGTGGTGCCGCCCTCGGCGTTGACGAGCATGGCCATCGGGCTGGCGTGGCCGAACAGGTTGCGACGGGCCCACTGGGGGGCCTTGTCGAGGTCAGCGGCGCCGACGCTCCAAAACGGCGGGACGTCCTTGAGCGGCGGCAGCTCCTTCGGCTTGGCGACGATCTCGATGTCCTTGGTCTCGCCGCTGGGTTTCTGGACCTTGAGCTTGATGGGTGCGCCGGTGGCGAGGCGACTGGTTCGCATGTCCTTGGCCGAGCTCACCGGCTTGTCGTCGACGGCCAGGACCAGGTCGCCCTTGGCGAGCTGGTCGCAGCCCTTCTCGCAGCCGTTCATATAGGCGATGTAGACGCCGCCGCCCTTGAGCTGATCGCTAGTCACCTCGACGGTCGAGTTGGGGTTGTTGGTGCCCTTGCTGTCACAAGCAGAGACGGCGGTGAGGGCCAGCAGGGAGACGAGGCTTACGGCGGGGATCAGGCTCTTCATCGACGTTGCGCTCCTGCGCCGAACGGGCGCGGTGCGCGGACTGTAGGACGGCAATTGGGCATCGTCAAACATCGCGGGCCTGCGCGCTGCGCGCGGTTGGATCTTCAGAACCGAAAGCGCAGGTTGACGGTGAATTTGCCCAGGTGAGGAAGGCCCTTGATCAGGCTCGAACCGGCCTCGACCGCGGATTCCTCGATGACCGCCAGGGGCGCCACCGATGACAGGGCGGGGTGTTTGACCCCGCCGAGCACGAAGTAGGTGAGGGCGTAGGTGAATTCACCGACGACGGCGATGTTCGGGTGCACGTAGGCGCCGCCGCCGATGTGGAAGGGAGCGCTGATGCCGTGGAAATCCAGGCGAGCGTCGCCGCCGGTGGTGGCGTAGCGATTGCGCCACAGCTGGTAGTGGACGCCGGCGCCGACGTAGGCGAGGCCGCGGCCTTTGCGGATGAAGTGGATGCGCAGCGAGGGGCCGACGTTGAAGGCGCGCGACTTGGCGGAGGTGATGTTGAGGGTCGAGAAGTCGAGCTCGACGCCGGGCAGGCCGATCTGCTCGGAGATGACCTGTTGAAGGAGCACGGGGTCGAGGCCGTAGAGGCTGATGGCGTTGCGGTCGGCGACGCCGCGCGGACGAAATGTGTTCCAGCCGACGGCGAGGCCGACCTCGAGGATGCCGAGCACGTTGCCGCCGAAGAACGCGCCGAGGGCCGCGCCGGGGGCCGCGTCGTGGCCGGTGCTGCTGCGACAGAACTGGCGCGTGCAGAACGCGGTGCCGAGCTGCAGGTCGACGATCAGGCCGCCATGGCGCCACTTCTTCGGGCTCTTGCGCTCCTGGAGGAGGCGCTCGCGCTCGAGCTGCTCGAGGTCCGCGAGGGTGGGGCCCCGCTTCGCGGCCTCGTCCGGGGGATCGCCGGCGCCGATCTTCGGGGCTTCGAGGGTGGGGTCGCCGGGAGCGACCGGACGGACCGGCGAGTCCGGGGCGGGTGAGCTGGTCGGTGGGCTGTCCGAAAGAGCAGGTGGCTGCGGCTCGGGGATCCCCGCAGGTGGTGGTGCGGGGGCGGGGATCTCCGCAGGGGGTGGCGCGGGGATCGGGGTCGCCGCGGTGATCGAACGCGGGCGCAGGGTCGTCGGACGTTGCGGGGTGGTGGGCGAGGTGGGGG